>NZ_JBHZDA010000059.1:0-1855 GCF_042755665.1 Streptomyces sp. NPDC059142 | reverse complement strand
CCGCGGCGGGGCCGGGGCGTGGAGTCGCCCGGCCACCCCCCCCCTAACCCCCCGTCTGGTTCACCCCCCCCCCCGCTCCGCGGGCGCCCCCGGTGGGGCCGGGGCCCCCCCCCCGCCCCGGACGCGTGCGACCCCTGTGCTATTTCGTGCTGATGTGCGATGCCTCATACCGGAGCGGGATGCTCTGTGGGCAACTTTGTCAACTGCCCACCACGAATGACCGCTTGGCGACTACCGTGTGTGCTCGGTGATCAACGGAGGGCTCATCCGGCATGCGCCGGTCCTGCCGCTGCGCCGTGAACCAGAAGACCGCCGCCGCACCAGCACCAGCACGCATGCCGATCCTGGGGCCCCACGTACCGAGGACACAGATGTCTCACCTTCGCGCACCCGTCGCGCGGCCGGAACGCCGAGAGGGCGGGCGGCACGGCCGGCCGGGCTCCCGGACGTTCCCGTCCGCGGCCCGGGCCGACGCGGCGACCCCGCCGGACGCCCGTATACGGCCGCACCTCCTGCGCGCCGAACTCCTGCGCACCGCCGTCCTGCCCGCGATAGTCGCCTCGCTGAGCGGCGCCGCGGCCGTGGTGCTCGTCCTGCGCTCCACCACCGCCGAACCCACCGCACCCGTCTGGACGGCCCTGTTCGCCACGGCGCTGCTCGCCTTCGCCGCCGTCACCGCGGCGGCGCTGGGCGCCGAACGCACCGCCCGTACCGTCCTCGGCCGGTGCAACGCGCTGCGCCGTACCAGCGCGCGCAGGCAGGCCGAACTGCGCGCCGTCGTCGAACAGCTCAGACAGGGCGAACGGCTGCCCGCCCGCCCCGCGCCGCCCGCCGCGGCCGGCCACGGCGGCGACGAGTTCGGACTGCTCGCCGCCGAACTCGGCCGCTCCCACGAGGCCGCGATCGCCGCCGTGACCCAGGCGTCGCGGCTCTCCAGCAGCGTCGGCAACGAACAGAAGGTGGAGGTCTTCGTCAATCTGGCGCGCCGCCTCCAGTCCCTCGTCCACCGCGAGATCCAGTTGCTGGACGATCTGGAGAACGAGGTCGAGGACCCGGAGCTGCTGAAAGGTCTCTTCCAGGTCGACCATCTCGCGACCCGGATCCGCCGGCACGCCGAGAACCTGGCCGTCCTCGGCGGGGCGATCTCCCGGCGGCAGTGGAGCCGCCCGGTCACCCTGAACGAGGTCCTGCGCTCCGCCATCGCGGAGGTCGAACAGTACCCACGCATCAAGCTGGTGCCGCCGATCGAGGGCAGCCTGCGCGGCCACGCCGTCGCCGACGTCATCCACCTGCTGGCCGAACTGGCCGAGAACGCCACGCTGTTCTCGTCCCCGCACACCCAAGTGCTGCTCAGGGCGCAGCAGGTGACGGCCGGGCTGGCGATCGAGGTGGAGGACCGGGGGCTCGGCATGCACCCCACCGAGCAGAAGAAGATGAACGCGCTGCTCGCCGACCCGGACCAGGTCAATGTCGCGCACCTCCTCCAGGACGGGCGGATCGGCCTGTTCGTGGTCTCCGCGCTGGCCCGCAGGCACGGGATCGCGGTCCGGCTCCAGTCCAACATCTACGGCGGCATCCAGGCCGTACTGGTACTGCCGCAGACGCTGCTCGGATCCGACCCCGGCGCCGACCCCGAACACACCGGGCAGCCGGCCCCCGCGGAGCGGGAGGACCCGCCGGTTCCGCGGCCCCCCGCGCCCGGCGCGCCCGGCCACACCGCGCCCGGCCACACCGCTACCGGCCACGCCGTTGTGGACCACGCCGCCCCCGGCGACGCCCCGTCCGGCGATGCCGCGCCCGGGGGCGTCCGACTCCCGGCCCCGGCCCCGGCGTACCCGTCGGCGCCCCCGACCGC
>NZ_JBHZDA010000058.1:40216-46224 GCF_042755665.1 Streptomyces sp. NPDC059142 | reverse complement strand
GCCGGACGCCGCGAGGAGCAACTAGGTGCCCCCGCGCCCCCCCCCGCCGCCGCCCCCCCCCCCCGTCCCGCGGGGGGGGCCCCCCCCCCCCCCCCGGGGCCCCCCCCCCCCGCCGTATCGTCGTGCGCCCGCTTCTCAGTGGGTGGTGCCCGTCTCCGCGTCCGCGCCGGTCTCCGCGTCACCCGAGGCCGGGGCGGAGTTCGAGGCGGAGCCCGAGGGAGTCCCTGCGGCCCCCTCGCCCGGGGCGCCGGCGCCGGAGGCCCCGGGCGTCGCCGAGCCGCCGGGGGAGGCGGACGGCGCGGAGCTGGGGCCGACGCCCTTGAAGTAGTTGTCCGACGGGAAGACGAAGGCGCGCAGCCCGACCTCGCCGGTCTTGCTGAAGGAGAAGACGACCTGCTGCGCGTCGCCGTTCTTCGCGGCCTCGCGGCCGTTCTCGATCACGGCGGAGGCGTTGCCCGCGCCACCGAGCTGGACCGAGCCGAGCGCGGGAACGGTGATCGGCCCCGAGCCCTTGGCGGGCGCGAGCTTCACCGTGGCGCTGGTGCCCGGGAGCTTCACCGAGTCGAGCGTCTGCGCGCTCGTGTCGCTGTTGAAGACGGTGCCGGTGACGACCGCGGGACCCTCCGCGTCGGCCTCGGGCTGCGTGATCACCGTGATGTTCTGGAGGCTGATCTTGTCGACGGACGTGGCGGCGTTGTCCGGCTTGACGCCGAGAGTCTGCGCGTTGTTGCCGGCGCCGCACGCGGTGAGCGGGGCAAGCGAGAACACGAGGGCAGTGGCGGCGAGGGCGCCGCGTCGAAGGCTGCGGCTCACGGCGGCGGCATCTCCTAGGACGTACGGACGGAGGGCAGGGACACGGTCGTGCGGGGTGCTGCGGGGGTGCTGCGGTGGTACGGGTGCGAGAAGCGAGCCGATGGCCTCAAGACGGGCCAATGGTGCGTCTGCGCCCTCAGGTTACCGAGCCGCCCCCGACGCCCCGCACCCGACCCGCCTCCCGGCGTCACCGGTACGTTCCCCCGCCGGCCCCCGGGTTCCGCCGATGATCGATTGACGGTCGATCTTCACCGTGTTTCGCGCGCCGTTCACATAAATCCGGTGATCAATTATCCGGCCCGCCCCGCATTCCTTACGAATACCGTGGCACCCGCGACCGTGATCGAATTCGGATTCCCCCGCACTTCCGTCGTACTTCTGTCGTACCCACGCCACACTTCCGTTCGTACGAGTGACCGACATCCGAACGCGGAGCGGGAAGTTCCGCTGCCGGAATCCGGCAAAACGGGACGTTAGGCCTCTCTGGAGGGGGTCGCGCGCCACGTAACGTGGGCGTTTCCGTGCCCCCGCGCAGCGGCTCCGACCTGCGAATACCCCCTTCCGGAAGCCGTCCGCAGCACGTTCCTGGCGCTGTTGTCAAGCCCCGAGATGCGCCCTGACCTGCGAAAACGCCATTCAGAAGAAGCCATTCTCGTGTTACCCTGGATAGCCACGGAAGGGGTACCTGTCACATGACGTTCAAGGTTGGCGACACCGTGGTCTATCCCCATCACGGGGCCGCGCTGATCGAGGCCATCGAAACTCGCCAGATCAAAGGCGTGGACAAGACCTACTTGGTGCTCAAGGTCGCCCAGGGCGACTTGACGGTGCGTGTACCGGCGGACAATGCGGAGTTCGTCGGCGTGCGCGATGTGGTCGGTCAGGACGGGCTGGACCGGGTCTTCGAGGTGCTCAGGGCGCCGTACGCGGAAGAGCCGACGAACTGGTCCCGTCGCTACAAGGCAAATCTTGAGAAGCTCGCCTCCGGCGACGTCATCAAGGTCGCGGAAGTCGTCCGGGACCTGTGGCGCCGGGAGCGCGAGCGCGGACTCTCCGCAGGTGAGAAGCGCATGCTCGCCAAGGCGCGGCAGATTCTTGTCAGCGAGCTGGCTCTCGCGGAGAACACGAATGAAGACAAGGCCGAGGCTCTGCTCGACGAGGTCCTCGCGTCCTGAACTGAACGCGACGCACACGCAGCACGCGCGATGTGAAGTGAAGCAGTGAATGCCGCGGTGCCCGCTGGCCGGCTTTTGGGGGAAAGCCGAGTCGTCGGGCACTGCGGCATGCCCGTATCGTGTCGCGACATGGACATGCCCACGTCCGCACGGTTCATGCCCGCGCGTCTCACGTCCTCGTGGCGCTGCCCGCGCGCGTGTTTCTGCCCACGTGCCCCTGGATCTGTGGATGCCGGATGTGTGGATGTCGCGTCGCGCTTCGTGCGCGGCGCGTCGTGCGTTCGTACGTCCGACGCCGAGGCTCCCGGGTGGCCGGTGCGGCGATCGTCTCGACCCTGGTCACGGAAGGGTCGGGTCAAGGCGTCCCGCCCGGCTCGCTGAGCCCCTACCCATGTCGGCCGCGGAAACAAACCTGCCGGAACAAAGCCAGAACAAACCCGCCGGAGTGCATGCGATGTCTGAGGAACCCCGCCCCCACCGCACCGCCGCGGTGATCCCCGCCGCAGGCCGGGGTGTACGGCTCGGTCCAGGCGCCCCCAAGGCGCTGCGCGCGCTGGGCGGCACCCCGATGCTGATCCACGCCGTCCGCGCGATGGCGGCCTCGCGCGCCGTCTCGCTCGTCGTCGTGGTCGCCCCGCCGGACGGCGCGCCCGAGGTCAAGAACCTCCTCGACGCCCACGCCCTGCCCGGGCGCACCGACTACCTGGTCGTCCCCGGCGGCGAGACCCGCCAGGAGTCCGTACGGCGCGGTATCGACGCCCTGCCCGAGGCCATCACCAGCGTGCTCGTCCACGACGCGGCCCGCCCGCTCGTCCCCGTCGAGACCGTGGACGCCGTGGTCGAGGCGGTACGGGACGGTGCCCCGGCCGTCGTCCCCGCGCTGCCCCTCGCCGACACCGTCAAGCAGGTCGAGCCGAGGGAGAAGGGCGAGCCGGAACCGGTCGTCGCCACACCCGAGCGGTCCCTGCTGCGCGCCGTACAGACCCCGCAGGGGTTCGACCGCGCCACGCTGGAGCGCGCGCACCGGACGGTGGCGCAGGTGGGCGACGGTGCGACGGACTGCGCCGGTATGGTCGAGCGGCTCGGCGCGCCCGTGGTGGTCGTGCCAGGACACGAGGAGGCGTTCAAGGTGACCAGGCCGCTGGATCTGGTGCTGGCCGAGGCGGTTCTCGCCCGCAGGAGGCTCACCGATGGCTTCTGAGCGCCCCGAAGAGGCCCGCCCCGCGCCGGTGGCGCCGCTTCCGCAGGTCGGCATCGGCACCGACATCCACGCCTTCGAGGAGGGCCGCGAGCTGTGGTGCGCGGGCCTGCTCTGGGAGGGCGAGGGCCCCGGGCTGGCCGGCCACTCCGACGCGGACGTGGTCGCGCACGCGGCCTGCAACGCGCTCTTCTCCGCCGCCGGTCTCGGCGACCTCGGCGCGCACTTCGGCACGGGCCGCCCCGAGTGGTCGGGGGCGCCCGGCGTCACCCTCCTCAAGGAGGCGGCCAGGATCGTCCGCGCGGAGGGCTTCACGATCGGCAATGTCGCCGTCCAGGTCGTCGGGGCGCGGCCGAAGATCGGCAAGCGCCGGGACGAGGCGCAGAAGGTGCTCTCCGAGGCGGTCGGCGCGCCGGTCGCGGTCTCCGCCGCCACCTCCGACGGCCTGGGCTTCACCGGGCGCGGCGAGGGGCTGGCGGCGATCGCCACGGCGCTGGTGGTCCGTACGGCCCCGACGGGCTGAGCCGCGGTACCGAACCGCGCGAAATACCGGCGGGAACGAGCGGGTTGGGCGATGATCGTTCGGTATTCATCCATCGCACGGCAGCAGTACGAAGCAGGAAGGCAGTCATGACAGCCGCACTCTCCGACGACCTCAAGCAGCTCCTCGACACCCCCGTCTTCGTCAACATCGCCACCATCCAGCCCGACGGAAGCCCGCAGGTATCACCTGTATGGGTGAAGCGGGACGGGGACGACGTTCTGATCTCCACCACGGTCGACCGTCAGAAGGAGAAGAACCTGCGCCGCGACCCCCGGGTCACCGTCGTCGTACAGCCCGCCGACGCCCCGTACACCTACGCGGAGATCCGGGGCACGGCCGCGCTCACCACCGAGGGCGGGCAGGAGCTGATCGACGAGCTGTCCGTGAAGTACACGGGCAAGCAGTACGCGGAGTTCAACCCGAGCGCCGGGGAGGACAACACGCGGGTCGTCGTCCGCATCACGCCCCGCAAGGTCGTCGGCAGGCTCTGAGCCGCCGAGGACCCCGCCCCGGCCCCGCCCTCCGCCTCCGGAGACCCCGGCACGACCCGGGGCGGGACCCCGGTGGGACCCCGGCGGGACCAGGGCGGGCCGCCGCCGGGCGTCCGGCCATGTGACCACGGCACATGCGCGGCGCACGCTCGCGCGACCGCGCGGCGCACGGCCGGCGCGTGACCGACGTCATCAATGTCACGCTTCGGTGTCCCCGTGGCCCAAAGGGTCGCGGGGCACTGCCCCGGGCGCACTACCCTTGTCGCGTGACTATTCGGCTGTACGACACCGGCGCCCGGCAGATCCGTGACTTCACCCCGATCGCCCCGGGCTGCGTCTCGATCTACCTGTGTGGTGCCACCGTGCAGGCCGCCCCGCACATCGGGCACATCCGGTCGGGACTCAACTTCGACATCATGCGCCGCTGGTTCGAGTACCGCGGCTACGACGTGACGTTCATCCGCAACGTCACGGACATCGACGACAAGATCATCGCCAAGTCGGCCGACCAGGGCCGCCCGTGGTGGTCCATCGGCTACGAGAACGAGCGCGCCTTCAACTCCGGTTACGACGTGCTCGGCTGCCTGCCGCCCACGTACGAGCCGCGCGCCACCGGCCACATCACCGAGATGATCGAGATGATGCGCGGTCTGATCGAGCGCGGTCACGCCTACGAGGCCGACGGCAACGTCTACTTCGACGTGCGCTCCTTCCCCGGCTACCTGGAGCTGTCCAACCAGGACCTGGACGATCTGCGCCAGCCCTCGGGCGAGGGCGAGACCGGCAAGCGGGACCGGCGCGACTTCGCGATGTGGAAGGCCGTCAAGCCCGGCGAGCCCTCCTGGGAGACGCCCTGGGGCCGCGGCCGGCCCGGCTGGCACCTGGAGTGCTCGGCGATGGCCCACAAGTACCTGGGCTCCGCCTTCGACATCCACGGCGGCGGACTCGACCTGATCTTCCCGCACCACGAGAACGAGATCGCGCAGGCCAAGGGGTACGGCGACACGTTCGCCGAGTACTGGGTGCACAACGCCTGGGTCACCATGAGCGGCGAGAAGATGTCGAAGTCGCTCGGCAACTCGGTGCTGGTCTCCGAGATGGTCAAGCACTGGCGCCCCATCGTGCTCCGCTACTACCTCGGCACCCCGCACTACCGCTCGATGATCGAGTACAGCGAGGAGGCCCTGCGCGAGGCCGAGTCCGCGTTCGCGCGGATCGAGGGCTTCGTCCAGCGAGTCGCCGAAAAAGCGGGGAAGGCCGTCGCTCCCGCGGACGAGGTGCCGCCCGCCTTCGCCGAGGCCATGGATGACGACCTGGGCGTCCCGCAGGCCCTCGCGATCGTCCACACCACCGTCCGCCAGGGCAACTCCGCGCTCGCCGCCGACGACAAGGAGGCGGCCGTCGCCCGGCTCGCGGAGGTACGGGCCATGCTCGGCGTCCTCGGACTGGACCCGCTCGACCCGCACTGGGCCGGCGAGACCGACCGCGGCGCGGAGCTGCACGGCGTCGTGGACACGCTCGTACGGCTCGTGCTGGAGCAGCGCGAGGCGGCGCGGGGCCGCAAGGACTGGGCCACGGCGGACGGGATCCGGGATCAGCTCCAGCAGACCGGACTGGTCATCGAGGACGGGCCCACGGGTCCGCGGTGGACCCTGGGACCGCGCTGACCTGCTGAAGTGGGGGGGCCCCGGGGGGGGGCGGGCCCCCCCACAAAAACCAAAAAAAAAAAAAAAAAAAACCCCGCCCCCCCACGCCCCGGGACGCGGCACCAAAAAAAAAAAAAAAAA
>NZ_JBHZDA010000058.1:37038-40206 GCF_042755665.1 Streptomyces sp. NPDC059142 | reverse complement strand
CTCTGGACAGCGCGGTGCGCCCCCCGGCGCGCGGGTGCCCCGGCGCCCCGCGCCCACTTGGTCTCGTGCCCCGCCCGGTGGTCCGGGCGGCACACTTACGTACCCTGACATAAAACGTATGAACGCCGCGCGACCGAAGCGCCGCGTAGCCGCGTAACGAAAGCAATGAAACAGGTAGGTCATGGCCGGGAACAGCCAGCGCAGGAACCGCCGTACGTCCAACAAGAAGGGCGCGCAGGTCGGCAGCGGTGGCAAGCGACGCCGCGGCCTGGAAGGGAAGGGCCCGACGCCGCCCGCGTCCGCGCGCAAGGGCCATGTCCAGAACCGCGTCGCCAACGCCAAGGCCAAGCAGACGGCCCGCCGTCAGGTCGCCCGGCGCGGCGGCAAGGGCACCAGCGAGATGGTCGTCGGCCGTAACCCGGTCTTCGAGGCGCTGCGCGACGGCGTGCCCGCCTCGATGCTCTACGTGCAGCAGTTCATCGACAACGACGAGCGCGTCCGCGAGGCGCTCCAGCTCGCGGCGGACCGCGGCGGCATCCACCTCATGGAGGCCCCCAAGCCCGAGCTGGACCGGATGACGAACGGCCTCAACCACCAGGGGCTCGTCCTCCAGGTCCCGCCGTACGAGTACGCGCACCCGGAGGACCTGTCGTCCGCCGCCTTCGACGAGGGCGAGGACCCGCTGATCGTCGCGCTCGACGGGGTGACGGACCCGCGCAACCTCGGCGCCGTCGTCCGCTCCGTCTCCGCCTTCGGCGGCCACGGCGTCGTCGTACCGGAGCGGCGCGCCGCCGGGATGACCGCCGGTGCCTGGAAGTCCTCGGCGGGTACGGCGGCCCGTACGCCGGTCGCCCGCTGCACCAACCTCACCCGCACGCTGGAGGCGTACCAGAAGGCCGGTCTCACGGTCGTCGGTCTCGCGGCGGACGGCGAGGCGGAGGTCGGCGACCTCGCGGCGCTCGGCGGCCCGGTCGTGATCGTGATCGGCAGCGAGGGCAAGGGCCTCTCGCGGCTGGTGGGGGAGACGTGCGACATCCGCGTACGGATCCCGATGCCGGGCGGCGCGGAGTCGCTGAACGCCGGTGTCGCGGCGGGTGTGGTGCTGTACGAGGCGTCGCGGCACCGCGCCTGAGACGCGTGACGGTACGGGGCACGGGAGGGCACGGGGGCGGGTACGGAGCGTCCGCGCACCCTCCTCGTGCTCTCCCCGTCCCACCCCGGTGCGGCCCCTCCGCGCGCCCCCGTACCGTCCCCCGAACGGCCCTGCTTGATGATCTTGACGGGTCTCGGACACATAGGCGCGTCAAGGCAGTGTCCTAAACACAAGTCACTCGGTTAGATGAGTGTGGACACCAGAACGCCCCGGCCCGGGTTCGACGATCAGCCCCCGCTGAGCATGCTCAAGGTGGACTGCGATCCCGCGCAGGTCATCGTGAACCACGCCAGCTTCCGGGTGAAGCTCGCAACGCCTCAGCGCCCCAGCCCCCTGCGCATCCCCGCCCTGAGCGGCGCGGCGGTCGCCGCCGGCGGCAGGGCACCACGGAGGCGGGCGCCCGTCGTCTGGAGCGGGAAGTCGGCGCCGGGCGACCCCGGGGCCACCGGGCTCCTCCAGGCCGTACGGAACTCCGCCCCGGTACCGGCGGGCGGGGCCCGCGGCCCCGCGGGACGGTACGAAGCCGGCGCCACGCAGGTCATCCCCCGGCCCGGCCTCGGCGCCGACACCGAGACGACGATGCCGACGCCCGTCGTCGGCGGCCCCCGTACGGAGGCCACACCGCTGCTGCCGCCCATGCGCCAGGCGGTCGGCGCGTACGACCTGCCCGAGCAGGCGACCGGCGCGTACGGCGGCCGGGGCACGGACGGCACCGACACCGGCACCGACTTCGACGACGACCTCGGATACGACCCCGACGAGCGCCCGCGCCTCCAGCGCCACGGCAACGACTCCGTCCGGCACGCCTACTACCCCGGCCGCCGGATGAACCTCGGCGTGGTGCTGCTCCCGCTCCGCGTCTTCCTCGGCTTCATCTCCATCTACGCGGGCATGGGCAAGCTCTGCGACCCCGTCTACTTCGACGGCGGCGAGCGCGGCTCCATGGTCAAGTGGCTCAGCTCGCTGCACCCGTGGGCGCTGGCGGAGCCCCTGCGCGACTTCGCGCTCTCGCACCCGGTCGGCGCGGGGCTCAGCGTCGCCTTCCTCCAGATCGTGGTCGGCGTCCTGACCGTCCTCGGCCTCTGGCAGCGGGTCGCCGCCTCCGTCGGGACGCTGCTGTCGGCGGCCCTGCTGCTGACGGTGAGCTGGCGGACCGTACCGGCGTACGACGCGCCCGACATCATCTACCTGGCCGCCTGGTCCCCGCTGATCATCGCCGGCGCGCCCGTCTACTCCGTCGACGGACGGCTGGCGAGCGAGGCGTGGCGCACGCTCGGACCGCGCTCCGAACTCTGGGACCTGCGACGGCGCGTGCTGCGCAGGGGCACGATCGTGGCGAGCGTCGTCATCGGGCTGACGCTGCTGATCGGCTCGGTGCTCGGCGGGGCCGTGCGCTCCTCCGACCTGGTGCGGGTGCCGGGGCCGGGCGTCGACCCGGTCAACCAGCTCCCGGGTATGCCGCTGCCGCAGCGGCAGCGCGGCGCGACGAGCGGCGCGTCCGGCTCCCCGGAGAGCGGGGGCGCCACCAGCGGTACGTCCTCCGCGCCCTCGGCGACCCGCTCGGGCAGCCCGTCGGCGCCGCAGTCGCAGCCGGGCGCCGGTACGACACCGGAGAGCGGCGGCGCGAGCACCGGGGCCGGTACGGGGCCGGGGACCGGCTCGACCGGCAGCCAACAGCAGCAGCCCAGCCAGACCCAGGGCACGGTCCAGGAGCCGCCCCAGACGGCCGAGCAGGCCCCGCCGCCCTCCAGCAGCCAGGGACCGTCCTCCACGGGCGGTACGGGCGACGGGAGCGGCGGAGGCGGCGGCGACGGGGGCGCGCCCGCCGGCGGCTCCTCAGGCGGCTCCTCAGGGGGCGGCGGGAACCGTAACCCCATCGGCGGACTCCTCGGCTGACGCCACCGCACCACCCGCTCTCCTACGAGGGGGGGGGGGGGGGGGGCGCGCGGGGGGGGGGGCGCGCCGCGCCCCCCCCGCCCCCCCCCCCCCGCGGGGGCGGGCGCGCGCCGCGGCGC
>NZ_JBHZDA010000058.1:32504-37028 GCF_042755665.1 Streptomyces sp. NPDC059142 | reverse complement strand
CTCCACGAGCTCGTGGAACGGCTGTCCAGAACCGGTTCGCCGGGCGCCGCCCGCGACGAAATCGTGCGCGCCGGGGGGCGGCGGGTCGGGGCGCCCCCCGGCCGGGGGGGGGTGGGACCCGGCCGCCGCCCGGGGCCCCCCCCCCCCCTCCTTCATGCCCCTCCGCAGGGGCGGGGCTCAGCGGGCGCCGCCGGCCAGCTCCTTCGCGGCCTCCGTGAGGTCCTTCGCGGTGTCGATGGCGCGCCAGTACGCCCCGTGCGGCAGCGGGAAGCCCGCGAGACGGCGCTCCCTGGCCAGCCGGGGGAAGGTGGTCCGCTCATGGTCGCCGCGGTCCGGCAGCAGCTCGTGGAAGCCCGCGGAGAACACGTACACCCCCGCGTTGATCAGATACGGCGAGGGCGGGGACTCGATGAAGTCGAGGACATGGCCGAACTCGTCGGTCTCGACGGCCCCCCAGGGGATCCGCGGCCGGGCGAGCGCGAGGGTGGCCGTCGCGTCGCGCTCGAAGTGGAAGGCGGCCATCTCGCGCAGGGAGAAGCGCGTCCAGATGTCGCCGTTGGTGGCGTACCAGGGCCTGCCGGGGTCCGGCAGCCCGGCGGCGGCGTGCTTGAGGCCCCCGCCGCGCCCCAGGGGCTCCTCCTCGACCACGGTGGTGACACGCAGCGGGAGATCGGCGGAGTCCAGCCACTCCTGGAGGACCTCGGCGAGATGGCCGCACGAGACGACGGCGTCGGTCACGCCCTCGGCGGCGAGCCAGGCGAGCTGATGGCCGATGATCGGGGTCCCGGTTCCGGGGATCTCGACCATCGGCTTGGGGCGGTCGTCGGTGTACGGCCGCAGCCGCGACCCCTGGCCGCCCGCGAGCACCACGGCCTGTGTCGGATACGTATGCATGCCGTGAACGATAGGCGGGGCGGTCAGGCGGCTCGCGGCCAGGGAGCGGGGCGGCCGGTGTCCGGGGGATCAGCTCCCCGCGGCCTGCTCGGAGACGCCGTACGCGAAGGACGTGTCGCACACGGGGCGGGAGAACGACTGCGCGCGCGCCGGGCCGTACGTGGCCACCGCGGCGCGTCCGAGGGCGCGGGCGATCGACACGCAGTGCCGGGCGAGCGAGGGGCGCTCCTCGACCTGCCGCTGGAGGTGCGTCAGGGCGATCCCCGGATCCTTCTCCTGGAGCTCCACGAGGAGCTGGTCGCGCAGAACGTCCTGGGGGGTACGGGACTTGGCCCGGACCGAGGCGGTGTCCGAGGAGGCCGTCAGGACCTGCGACTCGGTGGTGGTGGTCGCCCACGGAACACGGGCGACCGCGAGGGTCCCGGAGAGCACCAGGACGACGGGCAGTACGAATGCGAGAGTTCGGCCGATACGGCGGGCTGTGTGGGTCACGCAGGCGAGCGTAGCGGTCAGTGATGATTTGGCGACATTTAGTCACTCACTTGAGGGACGGTTCGATCGGTTTTTTCGAATTGGGGGTTGACGGGCGCCATCCGAAATGGCCGCTATGGAGCGGTATTTGCGGCGGGACGACAGCATACGCCGACGGCCCCGTACCGGAGTACGGGGCCGTGCGGAGGAATTCGGGCCGGAGGCCGGCGCGGGCGCGCCGGACCCCTCCCCGGTGGTGCGGCCGGGCTCAGTCGGTGAGGCGCTCGCCCGTGGAGGTCGAGAAGACGTGCGTCTCGCCGGCGCGCGGCACGACGTGCAGCTTGGCGCCCTTGTCCGGCACGGCACGGCCGTTGACGCGGACGACGACCTCCTTGGACTCGCCGCCGACCTCGGCGGTGCCGTACACGTAACCGTCGGCGCCCAGCTCCTCGACGACGTTGACGGTCACGGCGAGACCGGCCGGGGCGTCCTTCGAGAGCGCGCCCGCGGTGCCGCCCTCCTCGACGATGTCGAAGTGCTCGGGACGGACGCCGACCGTGACGGTCTTGTCGCCCTTCTCCGACGCGGCGGAGAGCGCCTCGCGGGAGACCGGCACGACGCTGTTGCCGAACTTCACACCGCCGTCGGTGATCGGCACCTCGACCAGGTTCATGGCCGGGGAGCCGATGAAGCCGGCGACGAAGAGGTTGTTGGGCCGGTCGTACATGTTGCGCGGCGAGTCGACCTGCTGGAGCAGCCCGTCCTTGAGCACCGCCACGCGGTCACCCATGGTCATGGCCTCGACCTGGTCGTGGGTGACGTACACGGTGGTGATGCCGAGGCGCCGCTGGAGCGAGGCGATCTGCGTACGGGTGGAGACACGGAGCTTGGCGTCGAGGTTCGACAGCGGCTCGTCCATGAGGAACACCTGCGGCTCCCGCACGATGGCCCGCCCCATCGCGACACGCTGCCGCTGACCACCGGAGAGCGCCTTCGGCTTGCGGTCCAGGTACTCGGTGAGGTCGAGGATCTTCGCGGCCTCCTCGACCTTCTTGCGGATGTCCGCCTTGTTCACGCCGGCGATCTTGAGCGCGAAGCCCATGTTGTCGGCGACGCTCATGTGCGGGTAGAGCGCGTAGTTCTGGAACACCATCGCGATGTCGCGGTCCTTCGGCGGCAGGTGCGTGACATCACGCTCGCCGATCCGGATGGCGCCACCGTTGACGTCCTCAAGACCCGCGAGCATGCGCAGGGAGGTCGACTTGCCGCAACCGGAGGGACCGACGAGGACGAGGAACTCGCCATCCTCGATCTCGATCTCCAACTGGTCCACGGCGGGCTTCGTGGAGCCCGGGTAGACGCGGGTTGCCTTGTCGAACGAGACAGTAGCCATGGCGATGTGTCCCCTCACCGGCAGGAACGTGCCGGACGATCCGAGTAAAGGAATGGGTCCCCCGCCGGAGATCGGCGGAAGATGGGTCTAGTCCACCTGGGTGAACTTCAGGTGACGCTACCCGGCGTTCGGCGATCTGTCAGCACTCCTGCACGCAGCAAATTCCGGCGGACGGGTGATCGGCTCCGGTTACACTTCTCGGACGCGCCTCCTTAGCTCAGCTGGCCAGAGCAACGCACTTGTAATGCGTAGGTCGTCGGTTCGAATCCGACAGGGGGCTCAGAAAGAGCCCAGCTCGGACGTCGTCTGAGCTGGGCTTTCTCGTTCAGCGGATGCGGCGGCGGCGCCGGTCGCGGGCCGATCGGCTCGCGGTGGTCTCAGTCCTGGTCTCAGTCGGGGGTTCGGCCGGGGGGGCTGCCCGGGGCATGAAGGTGTCGCCCATGCGTTGCATGGCGTCCTTAGAGAGGTGGGAGCGGCCCTTGACGTAGCGGCGGGTCTGGCTGATCTGGGTGTGCCGGAGGATCTCCATGATGGTCACGATGTCCACGCCCAGCTCGTTCAGGATCGTGCCGACGGTGTGGCGGCTTCCGTCGTAGAGGCGCCGGTCGTCGATGCCCGCTTCGGCAAGTAGTTCCTTGAACTCTTCCCAGTCGGCGCGGGGGTCGAGGGGGCGTCCGTCCGGCCGGGTGAATACCGCGTCGTGCTCCTGCCACAGGTCGCCGGCAGCGGCCCGGAGCGCTTCCTGCTGTCCCTTGTGCTCGCTCAGGTAGGGGATGAAGGGCGGCGGGATCGGCACGGAGTTCCTGCTCTTCTTCGTCTTGGGCCGGGTGAAGACGAGTCCGCCCTGCTTCCGCTCCGGGCAGGTGCTCGCGTGCTTCGTGCACGTCTTCGTGCACGGATTGGGGCAGCCGCGCTTGTACGTCTTGTGCGTGGCGCAGTCCGCCGGGCAGGGGGTGAACCGGTGGAGGCGTTCACCGCAGGCGTGCGGGTCCGCGCAGCCGTGGCGCCAGGTGAGGCGTTGGAGCTGCCACTGGGGGTGGAACATCTCGGCTTCGAGGTCGACGTACTTCCAGCGCAGTCCCAGGGTTTCGCCCTGCCGGAAGCCCATGCCGACCCCGACGATCCAGCGCATGTAAGTGGGGCGCTTGACCGCGGCGGTGAGGAAGGCTTTGGCCTCTTCGATCGTGAACGGGTTCGCCTCGGTCTCATCCACCGTGGGCGGATCCACCAGCGTGGCGACGTTCTCGACAACCATGCGCCGGCGGTGGGCGATTTTCAGGGCACGGGAGAGGATGCGGTGCACTTTGAGCACGTGGGAAGGCGCGTGACCGGCGTCGAGCATGTCCCGGTACATGCGTTCCAGGTGCTCGGGCTGGAGCTTGTCGAGGCGGTGGGCGCCGACGCCGGGGACGATGTCGTTGCGGGTCTTCGACCAGTAGTCGTCAAGGGAACGCGGGCGGAGTTTCAGGCTCGCGATGTCGGTGAGGTAGGTCTCCATCCACTTCGCCACGGTCGGCTTGCGCCCGGCCTTGGGCGCGCGCCCCTTGTCGCGGAGGTCCTCCAACTCCCGGACCTTGCGCTTGATCTCGGTCAGGGTGCGGGCCCGGCGGTGGCGCCGGTCGGGGCTGCCGTCGTTCTTGACGCCCATGGTGACGCGGCCGTGCCACCAGCCGTCACTGCCCTCGTAGATGGTGGATTCCAGGTTCGGTTTGCGGGGGCTCATGCGTGCTCTCCAATGGGAGAAGCGGCCCCGGATCGTGTCCGGG
>NZ_JBHZDA010000058.1:0-32494 GCF_042755665.1 Streptomyces sp. NPDC059142 | reverse complement strand
GTGTGGTGTGGGGGGGGGGGGTTTTTGGGTCGAACCCCTTGGGGTCCGGGGCCCGGGCGGGGGGCCCCCCCCCGCTTCGTGGTGCGGTGGTGAGGGTGGGGCGGTTCAGCCGGTGAGCGGTTCGAGGCTGGACGCGTAGCGTTCGAGTTCCGTCCACCGGATGCGGCGTGCGCGTCCGTGCTTGACGTAGGGGAGAGCACCGGCGGCCATCAGGTTGTAGATCGTGGACCGGCTGAACGAGAGAACCTTGGCGGCTTCCGCCGGGGTGTAGAGCAGTCGCGTCGGCTGCGTGAGTACCTGGGACATGCGAGCTGTCCTTCTCCTCATGGATCCGCCACATCCGCCACGCCGCAACATTGCAGGTCAGCGACTTGGATTTGTGGCGGATGCCGAAGGTGTGGCGGATAGGCACCGCCACACCTGGACGGTGCGGCGGTGCGGGAAGGCGGGTTTCGACTATCCGGTGGTGGTGAGCTGCGTGGCGGTTTCCGTCGGCGTGTGGCGGATGGCGGTGCTGGCATCCGCCACGGATTCACCCGCGCTGACCTGCGGCGTGGCGGACGTGGCGGATGTTGCGGATTGAGCGGCAGGCAGGGGGCAGTACCGCGTCCACGCGTCCGTGAGATCTTCGGCGTAGTACCCCTTCGGAGTGCCGGATGCGGTACGGATGCCGCGCGGTTTGATGGGCTTGTTCCCCGGGGTGACGTACTGGCTGAGCAGCCGGGCGAGAGTGCGGGAGTTCAGGGGCTTGCCGTCCATGTCTTCCCATGGGCCGTCGTCCATGCGGAGTAGGCATTCGAGGATGACGGCGGTGGGCATCCGGTCTGCGCCGCAGAACACCTTGTCGCGCAGGTCGGTGAGCAGCCGGATCCCCGTGGACGCTTCGTCGTTGTCGTGGGCAGCGTCGATCAGTTCGAGGCAGGCGGCGCGGGCCCGGGCGGGCCAGTCACCACCGGCGGCGTCGGCGACAGCGAGGAGGGGTTCCCACACGTCGGCGGGGCGGTCGCTGACGCCAGCGGGCATCTCGGGCCATGCGTTCGCGACCTGGTCGCGGACGGTGTCGGCCCACTTGGCGAGCTGGTCGCGCAGAGCATGACCCTGCTTCTCGTGGATGCGCTGGCGGTAGGGCTCCACTGCCTCGTTCGGGGCGCGCTTGCGCATGCGGATGATGATGGAGCGGGTCAGCACGGTGTCGGGCAGGGAGCCGAGTCCGGCCATGGCCACGGCGCAGTACGAACCGAAGACCCGCGCGTCCTGGTTAGAGCCTTCTCCGACGCATCGCAGGGCGCCGCCGATGCGGCGGTATCCGGCGTTCAGGAAGCCACGGAGTTGTTCGTCGGCGTTGGCCTTGGGGCCGAAGATGGTGTCCACCTCGTCGAACAGGACGGTGGGCAGTCCCTCGGCGGCGGAGACCAGCCGGTACAGGGCGTTTGCGGACGCGGACACCGTGGCGACCGGGCGGGGGGTGAGGAGTTCCACGATCTCCAGCGCGCGGGACTTCCCGGAGCCGGGTTCGGGGGAGAGGAAGGCGATCCGGGGCGTGGTCTCGTAGCAGTCGATGAGGTGCGCGTGCGCGTCCCACAGCGTCACGGCGACGTAGGCCGCTTCCATGGGGAAGATGTTGAAGCGGCGGTGGAAGACTTCCACCTCGTTGAGCAGGGTCGCGCCGTCGATGTCGTTCATGCGGCGTTCCTCTCTTCCCGGGGTGCGCGGAGCGGGCACCGGTCATGGTGGTCGGTGTGGTCGGCGATCAGGGCGAGTACCTGGCGGTGGCCGGTGGCGAACCGGTCGCGTCCGCAGCGGCACCACGATCCGGCGGTCGGGGTGGCGCTCTTGGGTGCGGTGATGCGGAGCCAGGCGACCGGGGACCGTCCGTCGCCGGTCTGCTGGTCAGGTCGAACAGCAGAAAGGGCGCCTTCGGCGACGACTTTCGGCGCGCTACGGCCGGACGGGGCCAGGGGCGGTTCTGCGGGGCTGAGCTGGTCGGTGGGGTGGGAGAACTGCCTCTTAGCGGGGGGATTGGGGGGCGCGCTCATGACGCCGTGCCGCTGGGATTGTGTGCGATCGACCAGTTCAGGGCGCTGGTGATGACCGGCGTGCACTCGCTTTCCCGCAGGCCGGCCGCCAATCCCGCCTGCCTAAGAGGCTCTTCAACCTCGCTGCGGGTGAGGGCGCCGGACGCGACGAACCGCCCCAGGGCGCGTGCGGCCCTGGTGAGCGTCCAGTTCCGTACGCCTTCACCGGCCCCCGCGACGTTCGCCAGTTCGGCCCTGAGAGCCGCCGTGGCGTAGCGAGAAGCCCCGGACGGCGGCGAGGCGACTGTGACCCACGGCGTCTGACGGTCCGCCAGTCGGACGTGCAGCCATTCGGGGAGCGGGGCGGGCGGGGTGGAGTCAATGACGGTGTAGGGCCCGGCGGGGGTGGTGCTTCCCGGGGCGACGACGTACCCGCCCCATGCGCGGGTGTCGATGTGCTTGCCGAGCCGGTCCACCGTGTTGCCGAGCCGGATGCCGGGCGGGGCGGTGAAGTAGAGGTGGTGTCCACTGCTGGGGGTCCGGATCGTGCGGGTGCGGGGCGCCGGCTGCCCGGCGCGCTCGCAGAGTGCCGCAAAGGAAGTGACGCCGTCAGGCGTTCCTTTCGGGTCTTTCGGCTTGAGCGTGTCGAGGTCGACCACGACCAGCCCGGACGGGCCGACGGCGATCCCGATGTTGAACGGCCGTACGGACCATGCCCGGCGGATGCGGTCCGGGTCGGTGGTGGCCCGGTCCTCCCACTTACGGTGGCCGGCCGCGCAGTCCCCCGTGCCGGGGCAGGCGGTCTCGCCGTGCAGGGCGGGGCGCTTGTCACCGTGCCGCAGAGGGAAGACGCGCCAGCCGCGTTCGGCCGCGTCCAGTGCGGCGGCCAGCGGTGCGGGCAAGGGTTCAGGTGTCATGCTGGATGTCTCCAGTTCCGTGAAGCGTGCTGGCAAACGAGAGCGGCCCCGGACTTTGGCGAGACGGGGGCCGCTCTCGGCTTGTCAGAAGGGCGGTTCGTCGCTGTAACCGCCGCGCGAGGTGCGGCGGGGCAGCGGGAGCAGGGTCCAGCGGCGGGACTCGTTCCAGCAGCCGCACGGCCACCAGTCGGTGTCCACGTACTCTCCGGTTTCGTCGCCGTAGTGCTGAGCGATCCCACCGTCTCCGTAGCAGTCGGGGCAGTTGGGGCGAGGGGTGTCGGTGAGGATCAGGGCCCGGCGGGGCCAGTCGGTGACGCGGATGCGTGGTCGCATCGGGTGTTCTCCTACAGGTTGGGAAGGGCGGCGATGAGGGCGGTGGCGAGGGTGTTGATGGGGTCGGCGGCTCCGGTGGAGGCGAGGGAGAACCCGAACCCGGCGGCGACGGCGGCGGAGCCCCATCCAAGGGAGCGGGAGCGGAGCAGGAGCAGGAGGACGATGCCGAGCAGGACGACGAGGGAGACGGTCAGAGCCACGGGGGCCCCTTTCTCGGTTACTTCTTGGGGCGGGCGAGTTTGAGGGTGAGTCCGCCGATGCCGATCGGGCCCGCGGTGCTGGCGATGAGGGCGGCGGTGCGGGCGGCGAAGTCGATGAGCGCGATGATCGCGGCGACGGTGCCGAGGATGCCGATGGCGCCGGTGGTGACGACGACGATCGGGAACAGGTAGCTGCGCGCGGGGCGCCCGGCGGGGGCGGTGGTGTGGATGACGACGATCGGCCGGCCGGTGGTCTGGGCTCGCCGGTAGACGTCGGCGGGTATGTGCGCGGTGGTCGGCCCGCCCTGGTTCCCGGGCGGTTCGCGGTGGTGCATGGTGTGCTCCTTCCGGTCGTTCCGGGACGCGAGGACCCCCGCCCGGGGTTGTCCGGGCGGAGGTCCGCTGGTTACGGTGTGTGGTTGTAGTGGGGTGTGGCTACTGGGTAGTGGGTAGTGGGGTCCCCAGTAGAAAACCGCCTGTAGAGCCCTGTACGGGCCTACTGGGGTGTTCCGGCGGTTAGTGGGGTGAGGCCCCAGTACCCACTACCCAGTAGCTGTGTGTGGCCGTTTCAGGCGTGGTCGGGGTGGACGTAGACGGAGTGCGGTCCGTTGTCCCGGTAGACGAGTTGGCCGCGTTCGGCCGCGGCGCGCAGGGCGGCGCGGACGGTCTTGCGGTCCTTGCCGACCATGTCCGCGATCGCGGAGGGCTTCATGCCCATCGCGCCGGCCGACTCGATCGCATCGACGGCCTCAGGCAGCCACGACGGCCCCGCGGCCACCTCACCCTCCCCGCCACCGGATCCGGTCTCGTCTGCGTTGTCGCGCAGCGCGGAAAGGTTCAGTCCGGTCCCGCGCGGCACCGAACGGTCCTGCGCCGGCGGGGTACTCGGGTCGGCCGCGGCCGGTTCGGCGGTGGTGCCGAACTCGGCGTCGATCTGTTCCATGAACGCCCGTACCGCCGCGTCCTCGTCACCGCCGCCCGTGGTCTCGGCGCGGAGCGCGGAGAGGCTGAGACCTCCCCCGCCGCTGCCCGTGCCGGTGGGGCGGGGCGGTTCGGTGCGGATCTCGGCGGTGGCCGAGGCGCTCCGGGTACGGATCCATGCGGTGCGGGCCGGGTCCCAGCGGTTTGCGTAGGCGTCTCCGGCCGCGTGTGCCGAGATGTCGTCCAGCGTGGGGTGCCGGTCGGAGGTGGCGACGACGATGTCGCGGATCTGGTTCGGCAGGATCCCCCACGTCTTGAACAGGGCGACCGGTGATTCCGGGGTGGCCATGAACCCCGAGCCCTTGTAGGGGGCTTGGTCGACGCGCAGTCCGCGGCTGCCTGGAAACTGCTTCGACAGGTCCATGCCTTCCGTCTCGCCGCCGGTCAGCGCGACACGGATCTTTGCTTCCCGGCGGATCATCAGGTTGCCGAGCACCGTGCCGGTGGCACCGAGCGCGGTCAGCACGGTCCGTACGCCTATCGCGCGGGCGATCCGGATCACCTCGATCAGCTTCGCGGCGAGCTTGCGCATCGGCTTTTCGGTGCTGGCCAGGATCTCCGCGCCCTCGTCAACGACCAGCATGATCTGGGGAATCGACGGACTGACCGGCAGCAGATCGGTGTTGGCCTGTGACATGAGGTCCTGGTAGGCCATCTTGCGTTCCTTGGCGATCCGTTCGGCCGCCTCCAGCATGAGCGCGGCCTCTTCGACCGTCGATGCGAGCCAGTCGACCCCGGGCCGCAGCGTGCCCTGCGGGTTGTCGTGGGGGTCGAGGGCGGGGCGGACCCAGGGGAGTCCGGCCGATCCCGCGTTGAGGTCGATCACCCAGGTGAGCACGTCGACCGCGCGGGCCAGACCCGCGAGGATGACATGGACCATGTTCGTCTTCCCGGATCCGGTCGGCCCGACCACCAGGGCGCACTGTTCCCGCAGGTAGGTGCAGATCTCCTCGGCGTTGGTGCGGTAGCCCCAGGGGAGTCCGGTGTGGATGGACAGCGGCCCGTACTCGGTGGGGTAGGTGCGGTTCTCCGCGAGGACGTTGGCGGTGGCGACGTCGATCAGGACGCGGCCCTGGTTGATGCCGGGCCCTGCGGTGGCGGTGCAGCCGTGCGGCAGACCGGCATCCGCCGAAAGGCTCGCGGACTCCTTGGTGATCCGGTCGTACGTCGCGCCGCCCGCGGGGAGTTCCGCGTCGATGGTGAACCCGGTCCCGGTCGGCCACATCTCCACCGCCAGCACCCGGATGGTGATCCCGCACACCCGCTGGACCCGGTCGACCCACTCGGCGGCGATCCCGCGCCGCTCCGCGCTGAGTTCGGCCGCCACCTGCTGTTCGGCGGCGGCGAGCGCTTCGTCCTCGCGGGCTTCCTCGTAGAGGCTCGCGGCGTGGGCCGCGGCGCCCATGCCCACCCCGATCGTGGCCAGCGAGCCGAGCGCGGCCCACGTGAGCGGGTCGGTGGTCATGGCCCACGTGGTCCATCCGGCGCCGACCAGCCAGGATGCGGCGCGGGTGGCGATGGTGCGGCCGGCGTTCTTCCAGCGGAGCCCGGCGGCGGTGTGGCCGATGGCCCCGGCGGCCCCGACGGCCAGGGCCCAGCCGGGCGGCATGCCGGTGGCCGCACCGGTCGTGGCCAGCGCAAAGGCTCCGGTGGTGGCGGACAGGGCGCCGGTCACGGGTCCGTGACCGGCCGCCCAGTCCAGCACCGGGCCACTGGTGTCCTGCTGCTGTTTCGTGGTCGCGGTACTGGTACCCATGTCAGACATTCCAGCCCTTCTCAGCCTCGGGCCCGTTACGCGGGTCCTCATGACGGGCGATGTCCTGCTCATGCGCGTAGCGGAACAGCGGCCCGAGTTCGTCGGACGCGGACACCGACTGCAACAGGGCGACATGGATTTCCTCGAACCCGACCGCCACCGCCTTCTCCAGCGGGAACTCGCTGTCGGAGCGCTCCGCGAGGATCCGGAAGGTGTTCGCGACCGCGGTCAGCGCGTGGGGCAGGTTCTCCACCATGGCCAGGATCTCCATGGCCCCGTCCGGCTCGTAGGAGCGGGCGGCGTTCTCCATCTCTGCGGCAGCCTCTTCGAACCGGAAACCGGACACGTGTGTGACCTCCCCAAACGGCGTGCGTGACGTGCTGGGCACGAGACCGGCCGGACGCTCCACCCGGTCCCCGATCTCTGCATCGGCCACCGCATCGGCGGCAGCCTCTTCCTCCGCGAGCCGCGCCCGGATGCCCCGGTCGCGGTCCGATTTCTCCTGCTTCGCCTGACCCGCAAGACGCCGGTACAGGCGGCGCCCGGGGTGCTGAAGCCACTGCCACCCGAGCTTGCGCCCGAGCGGGGTGGTGAGCATGCCGAGCGCTCCCAGCGCCGCCGCCAGCACCGCGGCCAGCAGTCGGCGTCCATGCAACCGCGCCGCCGAACGCCACAGGGCGGCCCGCGCCCGGCGCCGCGAGGGCGCCTTGCGCAACATCGACCGCTTCCCGTCGACCTGGTCACGGGTGTGCTGGTCACGCGCGGTTCGGGCCCGGTCGACGGCCGCGCGCCGCATACGGCCCGCGGCAGCCAGGCCCCGGGCCACCGACCGGCCCACCGCACCCTTCGACTGCGCACGCCCCGCACGGGCATCGGCCCGCGCCGCGCGGCGCCCGTCGGCAACCGCCCGCCGCTCCTGCGTCGCCTGTGCACGGGCAGCCCCGCGCGTCGGCCCCTGCCCGGCGCGCTCCTTGCGCAGCGCCCGGACCTGACCGACCCGACCGGGCGACGTGGACCGGGAGCCGAGCGGGGAACGCCCACCCGCGCCACCGCGGCCGCCGCCCGTGGTTCCGGTACCCGCGCGATGCTTGCCCGCGCCGGGCGACTGAGCCATGCCGGACGACGCGGAACGTGATCGCGATCCGCTCTGCTTCGACAGCCCCATACCCCGACCGGCCCCTGCCCCGGCGGACCTGCCGTCCGTGGTGCGGGCCGATGCGGGGGTGCGGCCGGACGTTGCCGCGCTACGTGTTCCGCGAGCCGACGACATGGCGGCGGATCGCGGAGCGCTGGTTGCTCGGGCGGCAGTGCGCTTGCGGGCGTGCCGGGCGGCGCGGGCCACGGCGGCGGTGCCCAGGACCGCGGCCCCGGTCGCGGCGAGCGTGGCGGCGACCGGCCCGCCGGCCAGAGCCGACGCGGCGATCACCCCCACGGTGCTGTTCGTGCCGGTCACCGCGAGCGGCACGACCGGCCACCCGCCCGGCGTGTGCTCCACCGACGCGGTCGGCGGTTTCACCGGATCCGGTGGTTTCTCGACAGGCGGCGCGGGGGCAGCCCCGGGGACTGCCTCCACTTCCGTCGTGGTCTGCGTCATGCTGATTCCACTCCCTTGCGGAGTAGCAAGGGCGCCCCCGGTCGGGCCCTGGTAAGCAGACCGGGGGTGCCGCTCACAGGTGGTTGGACTCGATCGCGAAGTGCACGACGTTGGCGCGGTACAGGTCCCGGTTCGCGCTGGTGATCAGCTCGTAGATCTCGCTGAACGCGTCGTAACGGGTGGTGCCGGGCCTCGGGGTGAAGGTCCCCGACCGCATCGCCGTCAGGACACCGGGCTTCTCCAGCGTCATGACGTAGAAGTGACTCCCCTGCGGGGCGTTCTGACCGGACACACTGAATCTCCTTCGTCTCGGTGAGGTGAGGTGAGGTGCGTGCCCCGGGCCGGATTCGATCCGGCGCCCTCACGGCGTGAATGCCGGGGCTGACATGCGGAGTGGGGTTACCAGTCCCCGAAGGTGCAGATGACGGAGCAACCAGCGCTCACGCAGTCGTGCTCGCGGATCTCTCGCGCCCGCCGCTCGTAGTCGCGGTCACGCTCAGCGCGCGACGACGACCAGCGGACCGGCTCAGCACCGGCGGCGAGTTCGGCACAGCGAGGGCATCCGTCGACACGTCGGCCGAAGTTCGGGCCGTGCGAATGGGAAGTGGTCACGGTGAATCTCCTGATCGGCTGGACTGTCAGGCAGCGCGTTGCTGGTCGGGGTAAGCACAGGTCACGCACATGCCGAGCGACGTCGGGATGCGGTACCCGGCGTCCGTGCGGCACGCGGGGCACAGCCGCCGGGCGGCGTTGGCCTTGGCGAGCGCCGCCCACTTCGCAGCCGTCATCGGCCGGACCGGTTGGGCCCGGTCGATGCGGTAGAGGTAGGCGACGCGGACCGGAGAGCGGTCCTTGCGGCGATAGCGGCTGGAGTACCACATGAGCTGCGCGGCGATGTCCTGACCACCCGGCCGCAGCCCCGCCGCGCGGAGCTGACGGCGCGTAGCCAGTCCCTCCGGGGCGAGCCGGAACGGGTAAGTGGGGATGCCGCCGTGCCGGGCCCCGTCCGGGTCCCAGAACCGGCCCGCCATCACGCGGCCCGCAGGCGGGCCGGTGCGGTCTCGTCGTCGCGAGCGGCGAGGATCTGCTTGCGCCCCCACGACTCGCTCATGCCGTACGCCTCACCGAGCGCACGGGCGCTGAGCGTGCGGCCCGCCTGTACGGACTCGGCATACGTACGGCGCGCGTCCTGCCGCATCCGCTCCAGCTCCGCGTCCTCGAATTCCGCATCCCTGCCGGGGTCCGGCTCGCCGTGCGGGTCCGGGCGTGCGGGGGCATGCGGGTCCCGTGCGGACGGTTCCCGCACAGGTTCCGTACGGCCTGTCACCTGGTCGTTCTCCGACGGCGCGGATACAGGATCCGTGTCGCCGGAGGTGGTGGCAGTGCCGTGCGGGAGTTGTGCGGATGCGTCCGTACGGACCACGTTCACCAGGCCCGTACGGCGTGCGGGTGTGCGGGATTTGGTGAGGCGGGCGGACGCGGACACGGCCCGCTTCTCCAGCCGCGGCGTCATGCCCGGATCGGTGGGACCGTGCACCACTTCCCACGCGCGCACCCATGCCTCTTCGGCGGACAGGTCCCCGTACGATGCCGCGGAGATGAGCCGGTCGGCCACCTTCACCACCGCCCGGTGATGCCGACGACGCCGGGCAGCATGCCGACGCCGCGCCCGCTCCTGCGGGTCGAGGGAGGCAGCAGCCAGGTTGGACACCCACTGCCGGATCTCGAACACGACCGGCCCCAGCAGAGTGACCGCGGCCAGACCGTAGCCGACCGTACGAGCATCCGCCGCGCTCAGACCGTGATCCGCCAGCGAGAGGCCGTAGCCGTAGTTGATGAACGCGGCGAAACCCGCGAACGCCGCGACCAGCACCCGCAGCAGCCACCGCACCCATGCCGGCAGCATCCGCGCGTCCGCATACGCGACACCCGCGGCCATCACCCACGCCGCACCCTCCAACGCGAGCGGCAACGGCAGAAGCACCGGATCGATGCCGACAAAGTGCAGGATCTGAGCCGGGAGCGAGGCCAGCGCGGACGCGCCGACCAGGGCGAGGGTGCCGCGCTGGTAGACGCGCTCCGGGGTCAGCGCCAGCGCCCGCCGCTCAGCGCGCTCACGCCGCTGCCCGGACCGCTCGGCCCGCGCCGCGTGACGCTCGGCCCGCCGCTGCTCACCCAGCCGGGCCGCGCGCTCATCGGCGGCCCGCTGACGCTCGGCCCGCAGTTCCTCGGCCGCCGCGGCGTCCAACCGGCGCTGCTCGGCTTCGGCGGCCTGGTCGGCCCGCCGTTCCTGCCGGTAGACGCTCATACCGCACCCCCGGCATGGTCGGGGTGGGTGGTGTAGCCGACGAGTTCCACCCGGGCGCCGGCGTAGTCGGCCAGCACGCTCAGGACGCGGGTCCGCCCACCGCTCTGCTCCGCGTACTCCACCGCGGCCGGGTCGATGCCGAGCGCCGCTCGCCACGTCTCGAACGCGGCGAGACCGTCGTAGAACGAGACGGTGAGCCGGTCGGGGTAGACCGTGGACACGACCACGCTCGCGGCGGGCAGGGTCGGGAAGTCGACGGCCAGCATCCGCAGCACGGCCATCGGGGCGGCCAAGTCGTTCAGTACCGGGGTGGTGTTCATCCCAGGTCCTCCGTCTCGTTCTCGGTGCCCCGCCGGCCGTCACGGCGGCCGTTGACCGTCCAGTACGCCGGGGTGGCATCGGTGGCGATCTCCCATCCGCCGCCGGTCTGCTTCGCCCCGTACATCGCCTCATCCGCCGCCCGGAGCAGCACCGACAGGCCATCGGCCCCGGTGCCCCTGATCGCGCCGATGGACGCACCGAACATCAGCGAACGGCCCTCGACGTCGACCGGGTCGGTGAGCGAGCGGAACAACTCGCCGATCAACCAGTCGAGTTCGGTGCGGCTGCGCGCAGGGATGATGGCGGTGAATTCGTCCCCGCCGAACCGCCCGGCCAGCCCATCGTTGAGCCGGGCCCACGCGTCCAGTCGCTTGCCCGCGGCGCGGATGACCGCGTCCCCGGCCGCGTGGCCGTAGACGTCGTTGATCTCCTTGAACCGGTCCAGGTCGATGACGTAGACCGCGCTCGGGCCACCGGCCAGGATCCGGACGGCGCGCTCGGTGAACGCGTTCCGCGTCGGCAGCCCGGTCAGCGGATCACGCCGGGCCTTTTCGACCCGGCGGCGCAGGAACATGCTGTGGAAGGACCATCCGGCCGCGAGCGGGGCAGCGGCGGCCAGGGCCGTCAGGGTCTCGCTCATGCCGCTGCCTCCCCGCTGGAACGCGTCCGGCGGCGCGCGGCGAGGGGGACCGGGCGGAACAGGTCCGGGGCGTATGCCTCGATCGCCTGCGCGGCAACCTGGGACACCCGGTCGGGCAGGTCGGGCTCCTCCGCGAGGATGTCCCGCGCCGCGTCCATACGCGCGGCCCGCTCCATCTCGCTCTCGCCCTCCGTCCCCAACCACAGGTCCAGGGGCGTACCGAGCGCCAGCTCTACGAACTCATCCGGCGTAACGGCCGTGTGACCGGCAACGATGATTCTCATGGGTCGTGCTCTCCCTAGAAGATGGCAACGGCTCGAACAGCGGCCCCGGTGTGTCACCACCGGGGCCGCGCGCCGTTTGCGGGTTGGGTCAGCGGGTGCGCGCGTGGCCCGACACCGTTTGGGCGGACACGTTCAGGTGGCGGGCGCCGTATACGTCGACGTCGCCGGAGACGCTGACGGCGCGTACCGTGCCGGACGCGCTGCTGGTGGCGTGCACCCGTACGTCGCCGGAGGTGGTGCTCAGGTCCGCGCTGCGGCCGTCGTACAGGTCGACGCCGATGTCACCGGAGACGGACCGGGCGCTGATGCTCTCGGTGATCCGGCCTGCGGTGATGTCGCCGGAAGTGGTCGACGCGCTTAGATCGCGGGCCCCGTCGGCATGCAGGTCGCCGGAGGTGGACCGGAACTCGATCCGCTCCAGGTAGCCGAAGACCTCGGCATCGGCGGAGGTGGAGACCACCGCGAGCGACGACCCGACCGGCAGATACACCATGGCCGTGACCGCGCTGACACTCCGCATACCGCCGCCGATGTGTGAGCCGGAGATGACCTGACCGTTGACGATGGTGAGACCCGTGATGGACCCGTAGACCGTGCCCACGCTCTGGACCACCCGGTTGCCGCGGCGGCTCTGCACCATCACGTCGGCGGGCATCTCGGGAACCTCGATGCCCAGCGCCTGGCCCTCCTGATGGAAGCGGGCCCGGGCGACGGCGTCGGCGGCGGGGCCGGTGCTGTCCTCGGTGGACAGCACCACCCGCGCCATCGGCAGACGCTCGTCAACCTGAACGCGGACGCTGCCCACCGGCAGCGACAGGCCCAGCACGACCGGGCCGGTGGAAGGGGAAACTATCGTGCGCTCCGTCATGACGGACGCTCCTCGAAACAGCGAAGGACCGGACTGTCCGGCTCCCCACCGCGCCCGGCGTCGGCCGGGCGCGACTGGGCAGCCGTCAGTTGCCTGGCTGCGAGGTATGCGCCGCGGCGTTGCCGGACGCGTTCTGATACGCCGCCTGATAGTGCGGCAGACTGCCCTGCGAGGGATGTCCCGGCGTCGACCGGATCTCCTCGCACCGCCGGGCCAGACCATCAGCCCGGTTCTGCTCCTCAGAGGCGAACGCCTCCGAAGCGCCCTGCGCGGGCTTACGGCCGCTCATCAGCGGGTCCCCAGCGCGCGGGCTTCGTCCTCGGAGCGCTTGTTCTGCTCCGCGTTCTTCTTCGACAGCTCAGCGCTTTCCGCTTCTGTCAGACTGGTGAACACAGGTTCCTCCACATCAGGTGCCTGTACGCAGGTCCCGGGTCTAGCCACCCGGGGCCTGCACTGGTTTTGACCTCTCGGTGCCGAGCGGCCACGACTCCCCGGCCTCTCCAAAGGGGGCAGGTCGGGGATCGTGTGCGCTCGATACGCACAGGTGACGCAGATATCGACCGCCGCCCCGGACTCAGGTCCAGTACGGCCATCGGCATCTCAGTGACGCGAAGAGGCTCTGCCGACGTGCCGGTCCAGCACGGATTGGCGCCTACGTACTTCGCTGGCTCATCAGGGCTCCTCTCGGTCGTCGTTACATGCGTGTCGCACTGCAAGGGGGACCTGTGTCCCCACTCTCCGGCCGTTGCTCGCGGTCGCCGGGCCACCTCGCCAGTACGGGCCGAAACCCTGTTCCACCTGGCCTTTAGCGGGATTGCAGCGTCCCCGCCCTCTGTATTCGTGCACGTCGAAGCAGCCCAAATGAGGGCCCCTCCGGGTGTGCGATCCGCTGTGGACTTCCGTCCAATGCAGTACCTCTATTACAGGTACTGCATCGAGCTTTCGTCAAGTCGCACCGCGAACTCCTTGGGTCTTGTGCGCCGGACTTCTTGGCGCACCATCAGAATCGCGGCAGGTGAGGGGCGTTGTTTACCCCGTACGTGGACAGCTCGAATTCACCTGGCTACCTTCAAGAGGTCCCTAGACGTCCCATCGGGGGTAGAGATGTCCAACGAGCGCTTACGGTCGGCCCTTCTCGCTCAGGGCATGACCGTGCATGACCTCGCCGAAGCGATCGAGGTCAACCCGAAGACAGTTGAGCGATGGATCACTCAGGGGAAGGTTCCGTACCGGCGGCATCAGTACGCCACCGCGTCAGTGCTCCAGGTCGACGTGACGACACTGTGGAACGATGACCGCGCGGTCGAGAGTGCCGCTGACCTGAGCAAAGCGGAGATCGTCACCGTCTACCCGCATCGGCACATGGTGCCCAACGGGCTGTGGCGCGAGGTATACGCGCGGGCAGAGACGCACGTTGACGTGCTGGTCTACTCCGGCCTCTGGCTGTCGGAGGATCCCCTGTTCCACGACCTACTCAAAGAGAAGGTGCAGGGCTCCACGCAGGTCCGCATCCTGCTGGGGGATCCCGACTGCGCGGCGGTCCAGCAGCGTGGCATAGATGAGGGTCACCGCATCATGGACGGCAAGATTCGCAACGCCCTGGTGAACTACCGCCCGCTCTTCACCAGCCACCCGGACATAGGGTTCCGGCTGCATGACGCGACGCTCTACAACTCACTCTTCCGATCCGATGACGAGATGCTCGTCAATACCCACGTCTACGGCATCGGCGCGTACATGGCGCCCGTGCTTCACCTGCGGAGACTCCCCGGGGGCGGGCTTTTCGACACGTACGCGAATAGCATCGAGCAGACCTGGGGAAGCGCACGGCCGGTCACAGAACTCGACATCACGGGAGCTTGAGCATGGGACGTATCGACTACCTTCACGACCCCGACGCGCCGCCGGCCAACTCTGTTGTCCCGTCCGTCGTCGCGTTCGTTCGGAATGACGCAGGCGAGGTCCTGCTGATCCGGCGGTCCGACAACGGCCGGTGGGCGCTCCCCGGCGGCGGGCATGACGCCGGGGAATACATCAGCGACACCGTGGTGCGTGAGGTCTGGGAAGAGACCGGGATCAAGGCCGAAGTGATCGACATGTCCGGGATCTACACCGACCCCGGGCACGTGATGCAGTACGACGATGGCGAGGTGCGCCAGCAGTTCAGCATCTGTTTCCGGGCCCGGCCAGTCGGCGGCGAGGTTCGTACGAGTGACGAAACGACCGACGTCCGTTGGGTCTCGCCCGAGGAACTGTCAGAGTTCGACATCCACCCCACCATGCGCCTGAGGATCGAGCACGCGATGGACCGGGCCCGAATCGCGCCCTACATCGGTTGACGGGCTGTGCTGGCGAGCCGTCCGAGCACCCGCGACGTGCTCGCCAGAATCTCCGGTTCGGCGCGCCGGATGAACGTGCCGATAAGGCTGTCGGCTCCGTACCGTCCGGCGATCTCGTTCACACGGTCCACCGGGTTCGTCGGGGTGCCGTCCGGGGTCGTGTTCATGTCGCAGTAGCACAGCGCGTCATTTAGATCGGCGCTCTCACGCGGGAACTCGCTCTCCAACTCACTACGCAGGCCACGGGCGTCCGCTTCCATCCACGAGCATGAGTGATGCGCCACGAGACGGACGACCCGTTCGTCCGCGTGAGCAACGGCCCGGAGGTATCGCGCGCCGTCCAGCGGGTGAAATCCCGTCTTGGCAACATCAGGCGCGTAACCGATGTCGTGGAGCACTGCCGCCGCCTCCATGAGATCTGCGTCCGTCCCAAGGATCGGGGCGATCGTACGCGCCCGCTCGGCCACTCCCAGCGAGTGCGCCCACCGGCGAGGCAGCGCGTCGGAGAGCAGGGACTTGGCCAGAGGGTGGGCCCAATCGGTCAATCTAGCGGTGTTCAAGGTTCGGAACGCTCCTTTCGATCGGGCAGAGCCCGTACGGTTCTCGGCTTTCCCTGCCGGGCTTCCGACAACAGTCCCGCCGCCTCCAACTTGTCCAGCACCTTGGCCACCGTGGGACGCGAGACGTGGAAGCGGCTGCTCAGCGTCGACGCGCTCGGAAATGGCTGTCCCACTTTGAGGCCGTCGGTCCCGAAGACCTCAGTGATCCGTTCCGTCAAGGGGCGGCGGTCGGCGTGGTCGGAGGCCCTGATCACGCGCCAACGGCCACCGGGCACCGGCTCTGCGATACCCGCTTCTTTGAGCACTCCAAAGGCTCTGAGCGCCACCCCACGAGAGATTCCGTGGTCACTCATGAGGTCTGCGACAGTCGGAAGCTCGGTCATCTCCGCATCTGCTTCGATCTGGGACTTCACCACATCGGCAATCTTCAGGAAGGTTCCCCGGGGGCTGATCTCCTGCGACACGCCCGCTCCTTCTCTCTTGTCCACGATCGTGGACAAGCGTGGCACGTTCCTTGAGGTCTTGGTGTCGTTGCTCCTTCCCTGTCTGCTCCCGGCACGCATATCGGGGAGCGGCCGGGCCGTCTGTGGCGGTCCGAGAAGGACCGGCGACCAGCACCAACGACCGGCAGCGACCACGTGGGCACGGCGCCCTGCCGTACCCCCGTGGTGCGTTCACCCAGCTACACCCAGGTGTCGAGCCACATCCGGTTGTGCCACGAGTCCAGCGGGATCGCCGTCCCCGTGTATAGCGGCCAGAAGTAGATGAAACTACAACGCCGAGTGACTGCCCTTCGAATCGGTAATCTGCGCGGGCCCCTCATATGTCCATCGTCGCTGAAGGGAGCGCTCGTTGCGCGACGGATGGTCGGGACTGCCGCGGAGAGGGAGACGCAATAAAAATCAGCGAGAGTAGTCGGTACGCTATTTGGTGAATTGCCGAAATTAGCCAATTTATTATCGGCGAAGCCAAGCTGTAAGCAGGGCGCCGACGACTACGCCAAGCAGAGAGGTGCAGAAAGTTGTCAGACGTTGGACCTCTTGTGTGTGCTGAGCGTCCAAGACATCTAGCGTCTTCTCGGCCGTTTCAATCTCCTCGCTGTAAGATTCATTCATTACCTTTTCTGTGTATGTCTTCAGAATCTGAATTTGTCGCTCGGAGTAGACTCTCTGGATTCCTTCCTCGGCCCGTCGGAGTTCGTGAACGCCCTGTAGTCGGCTTTGCAACAAGAAGAGTCTCAATTTCAGCAGCTCCCTCTTGTTTCGTATTGCTCTGCGCAGATATGAGATGATTCCCGGTGTGGAGTAAGTTTTGGCTAGGTCTTCAGCCAGCTTCATAGATGAAATTGAACGTCCGATCGCTGCCGACTTTTGTACTGCGGTGGTGTAGAATATTTCGAGCTCGGGGATCGCCCACTCGAAAACCTCCCTTAGCGCCTCGTTGTGATCGCACTGGTTTGCATCGTAGTTGAAAACGAATTCATCATATCCAATCTGTCGTTTCTTGACGCTGACTGAAATTCGGTCTGATAGTTCTTGTGCCCCTTCCTTGGTTCCTTTTTTTAGAAAGAAATTGGCATGGAAGGGGGAGGGGCCAATTTTGCGAAGCCGTACGTTGGGACTGTTGAGTTTTCCTATCTCTCTGTTCAGGAACTCTCTCACGACCATTAGTGAGGCGGAGGGGTTAGCGGGCAGGGTACCGCTTCCCTCGCACACTGCGAAGGACACCGGGTGGCGGCGGCTGAAGTAGGTTCGAACTATGAAGTCCTCGACTTCTCCAACCTTGCGCCCCCGAGCTACGTCCGCTTGAACTCGGGTCGGGATTGTAACTTTAAATTTAAGCATCCCGCCCGCAGGTGCGCCCTCCAATGATTGTCCCCAAGGACTGACTCCCTCTCGCGCCAAAATGAAGCTGGCAATTCCTTTGAGCTCGACTTCTCGAATGGAAGGGATCGAATTCAATGTTTCAACAACGGATTTCTGCCATTCTTCGATAGTCTTTGCGCCGACGACTTCAGGCGATACGCAGCCTACGCCGAACGCCAGGTCGCGCGACATGATCCCTCCAGGATGATGAGTGTTCGCGGGATCCCGGGGCTGTCGGGATGTCGGCAGTCGGGAGTTTGAAGCGAAACACCAGAGAACGCGAATGTGTAAATATATTCCGCTACTCGCTCGTTCAGAAGTTCTCTGAAAAAGGAGGAGTTGGACGCGCGTGATTGGGATCTAGCGAGCCGACTTGGCGCTAGTGCCGTCGCGTGTGAGCGTAGGCGCCAGTTGCTTGCTCTGCGCGGTCCCGAAAACCGTTCAGCCAGCACGTACCCGCCGGCTGCCGGTCTGGCCTTGGCGTCGTACAGCCGGCCATCAACCTGGAGGTAGTACTGATTGGCGCGCTCGAAACCGTGCTCGTCCAGGAAGTCATCCCGCCCGCTGGCGTCATACTCCTTGACGACGCGCCGAACGATGCTGGCATCCGTCAGCCCTGTGGTGGTCATGTAGTCCCCTCGGTCACCAGGTCTGACGACGATTCTACGAAGGGGCACCGACAACGGAAGTAAGCGAGGCGGCAGGTGGTCTCAGTCCTGGTCTCAACTGCGCCTGATTCCAAGGCGGTCCGCAGCCGTCCACCGGCGTCCTTCAACCGCTCTGACCTGCAATACGAGCCTTGATGTGGACGTTCGCGGACCTCCATGGATTGCGATCAGACAACTTGTAATGCGTAGGTCGTCGGTTCGAATCCGACAGGGGGCTCTGCGGAAGGCCAGGCCGGATCTCATCCGACCTGGCCTTTTTCCTGCCATGCGCGGGCGCCGGTGAACCGCCCCGGGGCTGATCGGGGCGCCTTCGGGCCCCGGAGGCGGCACGGTGCCTTCGGTCACGGCCGGGTCGTCCGTACGGAACGCGCGGCGTGGCGCGTGATGGGGCAGGTGCGCCTCGCGCGGGGCGGGGGGTTACGTGTCGAACTCGCCGCGCCAGGCGAAGTCGAGGAGGGCCTCGGGGAGGTAGTCGGACTCGATGTCGAACGGGAGGTTGTTGGCCCTGGCCAGGCTGGCTATCGCCAGCGGAGCGAGGGCCACGACGCCCTGGATGTTGAGGGTGCGGTCCTCGTCCGCGGTCCAGTACTCCTTGTGCCAGCGGACGGCATCGGCCAGTGCCTCGTTGAAGCCCGCCACGTCGTTGCGCAGGTAGCGGTAGAGCAACATGATCGGCGGGTAATGGAGTTTGGTCATGGTCTCCGCGTCGAGGACACGGGCCTGCTCGGGAGCGCTCAGGTCGACGGCGCGCACCAGGTGGGTGCGCAGGTCGTCACGGTGGAGCCAGAAGCTCTGGATGGTCTCCACCCAGGCGTAGGCGTACTCGTCCAGCGTGCCGCCGAAGTCGCGCAGCAGGGACACCGGAACCCGCGCCAGCATGTCGAGGCGGGCTTCTTCGCGGCAGATGATGGCGAGGTAGAAGGCGTCGAGCCAGGTACTCGCGTTGAGGTAGGTCTGCGGCCCGGTGGTGGCGAGGTGGCGTTCCTCCTGGCGGACCTTGCAGGTGACGGCTTCCCCTTCGGAAACGGCGGCGGCGAAGACCGCGGAATGCGCCTGCATGGCCAGCAGCCAGGACTCCCAGGTCTCCAGCATCACGGCGCGGGGGTCCCCGACAGTACGGACCAGGGCGACGTTGAGTGACTCTGTGACCGCGTCCGACCTGGAACGGTGCGAGGTCTCGATCTCCTCCAGCGCATCGGAGAGTGACTCCTCCATGACGGGAACCACCGCCGCCATCGCGTCCTTCGGATAGTCCTGGCGGGACACGGTCACAACCGTGTCCCGGTCATATGGCGTCACGTGTCGAACTCGCCCACCCAGGAGCGGTCCAGAAGGCGGACGGGCAGGTACTCGGACTCGACCTCGATGGGGAAGCCTGCGTCGTACGCGAGACATGCGATCGCCAGCGGCCCGAGGGCCAGGAACCCTGCGATGTCCCCCGAACGCTCCGGCGTACTCCAGTACGCCTTGTGGAGTTCCAGAGCCTCCACGAGCGCCTGGTTGAACCCGTCGTGGTCCTTGCGCAGGAACTGGTAGAAGAGGTTGATCGGCGGGTACAGCACACACTGGAGCAGATCGCGCGGCGTGATCGTGGCGATGTCCGGATGGGACTGCTCGATGGCCGCCGTCAGTTTCTCCGGCAGCCCCGGTTGCTCACGCCAGTACGTCTGGAGGGCGTCCACCCAGTGGTAGAGGTACTCATCGCCCTCCGCGCCGGACGACCGCAGGAGGTCGAGCGGAATCTGGCACATCGTGCTCATCCGGGGCTGATCCCGGCAGATGATCACGAACCAGAGTGCGGTCAACCAGTTGCCGGCGTTTGCGTAGAACTGGGGCCCCGTGGCGTTGACGGTGCGCATCTCGTGTGCGATGCGCGTCTCGATCGCGCCTTCGGTGGCGGAGGCGGCAACAAAGGCTGTCGTGCCGATTTGCATGGCGGAGACGGTGGCGTCCCACGTGGCGAAACGGTTGCCGCGCGGATTGAGGGCCTGGGTCGCCTGCACCTGCAGGAGTGCCTCGTTCAGTGCCATGCCGACGATCGCAGGCGAGGCATCCAGATTCTGAATGCTCGTCTCGAACTCCTCGGAGAGGCGCTCGGTGACCTGCTCCTCGACCGTAGGAGCGGCATGCCGCTCCACAATTACCGTCACGGATTGCTCCTGTTGGTGGCCTCGAAGAAGAAGTCTTCCTCTTTGAACGTTCCGATATTGAATCGGCGACTCTTGAAGCCCCCATAAGTCGGCCCGTCGGAAACACCCTTCACGAGGATGTATTCGACCTTGTCCGCTATGAGTGCCTTCTTGAGGTCAGTGTACAACTTGAGCTCGGCGGCATCTCCGTTCTGCGCTCTCTTCCACATCTCGTTCATGATGTCGAGGAAGTATTCACGCGAGCCCTGCTTCGCCTTGTATCCGGTCGGCAGCGTACGCTCGTTGATGCCCGTACCGACGTCGCTCTTGGCTTCGATTACGGCGAAGCCCTCGTCGTTCTTGCGCCGCCAGACCTGGTCGAACTGATCGTTGCCGTTCTTGGGTCCGGCGGTCGGCTCCCACTTCGCTCCGTCGTAGAACTGTGAGACGACATGGTGGCGGGCGACAGACTCACCGTAGGCCTCGGTGGCCTTTGACATCGTGTCGTGGAACGGTGCGTGATCAGCCTTGAGAGCGTCATATATCGCCTTGTTCTCGGGCGTTCTATTCGTTTCCCAAGCCTTTTTGGCCTTACCGAGCGGATCGTGCAGGGGGTTGTCGGCCTGAATCGCCTCGTGCCGTGTCCTGGCCGCGTTGTCCAGGATGGACTTGGCGTGCGGATCAGTGAACTGCTGGGCGGTACCTGAACGGTCCCAGCCTGGGTAGTACTTCGTCGGGAAGGCCGGCGGAGCACTGTCTTTCGCGATCCACATCGTCGGATTGGCGGGGTCCCTGATCAGCTGCGGCGGTGGGAAGCCGCTCTCGTCGGGGAGGTCGGTGTCCTGGCGGTAGCCGCGCTTCTCGTAGTAGTCCTTGAAGTACCCCTCCTCGTGATTGGCCCTGTAGACCTGGATCTCCGTGATCTGCTCCGGCTTGAGTGACCCGTGAGGGCCGTAGGGGTTGTCCCCCTGCCGCATGAAACTCGGAGGGTCGGGAACACGATTCGGACCGGGTGCGCCACCGCCGTGAGTTGTCGCGCCGTCGATGCCGCCCGTGCCCGAAGCTTCTGGGTGGGCGTTGCCTGGGGACGGGGGCTCGTGGTGGCCGCCGCCCGTGGACGGGCCATCTGTGTGGGTGGCACCTGATCCGGAGCCGTCCGCATGGGCGGCGGCTGTGGACGGAGTGTCCGGGCTGGAGTTGCCGCGGGGGGTGTTGTCCAGGTCGTTGCGCGGCATGTTGTCCGGGGCGTGGCCCCCCGGAGTGCCGTGGTCGCCCGCGTGGCCCGAAGGGGTGTTGTCGAAACCGCCGCCGTGGGCGCCGTTGTCCACCGCGCGTATCGGGTCGGAGATGTCGCTGCCGACGCGGATGACGTCGTCCGCGCCTCGGCCGCCGACGCCTGCCAGGACCGGGGCCTCCTGGCGGGCAGGGGTCTCCGTTCTGGGGGTGTTGGCGTTCTCGTCGAGCTTCGGGGAGGGTTCCGGCCTGGCCTCGTCGGCCTTCTGGTAGAGGCTGCCGTCCTCCTTGTAGAGGTTGCCCGCCTCGTCGGCGTACTTCGCGGGGCCGTCGAAGGGCAACTTGACCGTGCCGGGGGGCAGGGAGGCGGTGCCCTCGGGGAGTCTGATGGTGTCGTCGGAGAGCTTGACCGCGCCGGCGGGGATCGGGGTGTCCTTGGGCAGCCGAATCGTTCCGTCGGGGAGTTCCACCGCGCCCTCGGGCAGGCTGAAGGCGCCCTCGTCGATTCTGGGGATCTCGAACTTGCCCAGGCCCTTCAGACCGGCCATCACATCGCCGATCTTCGAGATACCGGCCCCGGCGCCCTTGAACACGTACGTCATCGGATCGATCACGCGGCCCGCCTTGCCCGCGAAGGAGAGCGCCTTCGCCGCGACCCCGGCCTTGCCGGCGCCCGCCACCGCGCCGCCGGCGCCGCCGGTGAACACCGTCGTCAGCACGTTGAACGTGACCGCACCCGCCGCGCGGGAAGGGTTCGAACCCCACTGGTCCCACGCGACCAGCGCCTTGCCGGTCTCCTTCATCGCCGTCCGCGAATCACGGAGCCACGGCGGCAGATCCTTCTCGTCCGCCATCCAGAACGCCACGCCCGCGGGGGACGCGGTGATCACCAGACCCGTCGCGAGCTTTCCCAGCCCCGTCCACGCCTGCCCCGCCGCGTCCCAGCCGTCGAAGCCGACCAGCGTCCCCAGGCCCTTGATCGTGCCCCACACGCCGTCGACGATCACACCCTTGCCGAAGTCCCAGGCGTGCTCCCACACCTGCCACGCCGGAACCGACTCCTCCACCGCGTCGCCCCACGGCAGGGACTTCGACTGCTTGAGAGCCTCGGCGTCGTAGCCGTACATGCCCTCGCCGTTGGAGCCGTCGTTCACCTTCAGCGGCGTACCGCACACCAGCGCCACGATCTTGTCGTGCGCGCCGCGCTCCGCCGCCTGGAACTGCGCCCACACCTCGGCGATCTTGTTCCGGCGCTCAAGGTTCTCGTCGATGAGGTCGCCGTCCTCGATCCAGTCCTCGTCGCGCGAGACCTTCGACCGGAACGACGCCGCCTCCGCCTTCAGCTCCTCCAGCTTCTGCACCAGGGGACGGATCTCCTGCGAGTACGTGCCCAGGGCCCCCGCGATGGTGCACATGTCGCCGCTGAACGACAGCATGATGTCCGCGACCGGCTTGGTCACCGCGAACAACTGCTCCGCCTCGGGGGCCTGGTAGTACGCCGACATCCCGCCGAACGTCGTATGGACCGACGAGCCGGCGTTCGCCAGCGCGCCGCCGTCCGCCGACAGCGCCGTCACCTTCTCGTCCAGGACCGACAACTGGCCCGTGAACACGGGTACTTCGGCGGGATCGACCGGTGCGTTGCTCACTTGGCGCCTCCCGGGGCGTCCTTCAGCAGGTCCAGGCGCACGCTCCTCGCCGCGTCCTGGGCCTCCTTGGCCGCGTCCAGGTCACCCTGGAGGTACTCGTTCGTCGCCTTGGCCGCGCCCAGGAGCGAGGCCTGGATGCGGTCCACCACGGTCTTGAGGTCCGTCTGCCTCTTCTCCAGGTACTGGCTGAGCGCGGCGCCCACCGGGCCCGTGCTGCCCCGGTGCGACAAGGGCACCTGCCCCGTCGGCACCGGCCCCTGCATGGTGGGTGAGGGCACCGTGGCCGCCGATCCCGGAAGCGCCGTACCAGCCGCGTACGCGGCCTCCGACATGTCCGACATCAGCTTGTTCAACGCTTTTTCCAGATCCCCCGCCCGCTCACCGGTCAGCTTGAGCTGGCTCTGCACACCCTGCGGCTTGATGTCCCACGACGTCATAGCTCCCCCGAAGCTCCGACAACCCGCTCAGCCGATGTTGTCGACCGCGGCCCTGGCCCGCGCCAGCGTCTGCTGCGCCGTCGCGTCGTTCTTCTCCAGCGTCGTCTTGAGCAGCCGGATGATGTTCTTCACCTCTTGCGAGGCGTTCTTCCAGCGCAGTTCCTTGGCGTGGTAGTCGTCCGCCACGCCGTCCGCCGCGAAGTCCGACATCGCCGCGCTCACCTGCGCCTCGCGTGCCGCGATCACCTGTTCCAACTGGCCGATGACCACTTGGATGTTGCTCTGTGCCTCGGTCGACGCACCCGCGTCGTAGGACCGACGGTCCGTGTCACCGGCCATCACACAACACACTCCCCGTGTGGTTGAAGGATTCCGAAGAAGGTCAGCGGCCGGAGAACCGGGCCGCGTCGAAGTTGCCCGCGCCCATCTGCGTGCGCGCGTTGTCGCCCTGCTCCTGGTCGCCCGAGCCGAAGGCCTGCTCCATGCCCGACTGGCCGCCCAGGATGGCCGACAGCGAGGCGTTCAGTTCCTTCGTGATCCCGTCCGAGCGCAGCTTGAACGAGTCGAACGCGACCTTGCCCTGGCCGTTGAATTTGCCCTCCAGGGGCTGCGCCGCGTTGATCAACTGCTGGATCAGCGTGCCCAGGTCGGTACTCGAGTTCCGTGATCCCGACATCAGGCTCGTCAGAACCTGCGTCCCCATGTCGAACTTCATTCCGCTCCCCCGTCTACTCGGTCCTCGTGAGTATGTTCATTTTTATCAACTCATATGGCTGACACAGTCGGCAACCGAGTAGCTGTGACCAATGCCTGACAAACCCCCGGACCGTCACTCGCCCTTCAGATGCCGCATCAACCGCTCGAAGTCGCTCCACCCCGACAGGTCCGAAGGATCACCCGGGAACGGGTAGTACAGCGCCGGGCGCGCCTTCGGTCCCAGTGTGACCGGTGGCACTGACAACGGCGTGCGCCGTGCGCGGTCGCCCGGCATCGCCCGGACCTCCTCGGAGCCCAGGACGAACGCCAGCGGCACACCGGGGCCCTCGAAGCGGGCCGGTACCGCCAGGTCACGGCGCGCCTTGCGGAGCTGTACGAGCATGGAGCGCAGGGGGTGGCGGGTGGCGAGCGCCTCCGCGAGCCGCTCCAGCGCGTCCACCGGCGGCTCCTCGTGGGCCCCGTAACCGAACGCGAGCGTGACGTCCTCCTCCACCCCCGCCTTCGTACGGGTCACCCGGACGCTCGCGATGCCCGGCCGCGCCGGGCTCCCGACCACCACGAACCAGCTCGGCTCGGGCGACCGCCCGTGGGCGACGTCGGTCAACCGCGCCGGGGACCAGGGCAGGTTGGCGGGCTCGGCGGTCCCCCAGCCGGCCGGTGCCTCGCCGGTGAGCTCCCGCCAGACCGTCTCCAGGGCGCCGCCGAGGACCAGCCGGTCGTCGGCGGGGTGCACCGTACGGAAGGAGACGGCCAGTTGGCGTTCGCCGGTGTCCGCGAACTCCCGGAACGACTCCGCGACCGGGGTGCGCGGGTCGTCCTCGGTCGCGTCCGGCACCACGACCGTCGCGAACATGCCCTCCTGCCAGCGCAGTACGGCGCCGGAGCGGCCGTCGTAGTAGCCGTCCCGTTCGTCCCGTACGACCCAGCGCGAGGGCCAGTTCGCCAGGGCGTCGCGCACGGCCGGGGTGAGGGCGCTGCCCGCCGGGCCGACGATCTGGAGTCCGCGCCCCGAGGCGGCGGCGGCCCGGAAGGCGTCCGAGAGCCAGGCCGTCATCGCGATCACGGGCCGGTCCATGATGACGACGGCCACATGGTCGGTCAGGACGTCCACGGCGGGCTGCGCGGCGGCCGGCGCGGGGGCGACGCCCACGTCCTCGGACGGGACCACGGCCACGGAGAGCGCGGCCTGGGGCGGCCAGGCCGTGCCACCGGCCAGCGCGGCGATCCGGGCCGCGAAGGTGCCCGCCAGCCGCTCGGCCTCCGGGACGCCGGTGGTGGCACGGGCCTCGGTCCACCAGAACGGCACCGGAGGCTCCACGGCGCCGAACAGCCGCGCGGCCTCGCCGGGTACCTGCACGAGCATCGGTGCCTCGACGGCCACCAGCGGCCGGCCCCGCGCGTCGCAGAGCTGTACGACGGCGCCGTCGCCGGTGGTGTCCACCAGCTTGTCCGGGCCGCCGGAGAGCAGCCCCGCGAGCACGCTCCAGGCGTCGGGCATCCGCGGGGTCAGGGCTATGACGTCCTTGGTCATGAGGTCGTACGGTCCTTAGTGGTGCGGCGGTTTCGTCACTCGGGCGTGTACACGGTCTGGATCAGGCGCCGGCTCTGCCCCCGTCGGACGAGCACACCGCGTCCGGCGGGCTGCTGCGAGGCGTACACACCGGGGAAGAGCTGGCCCTCGCTGCGGTCGCCCGCCATCACCACGGCCGAGGCCCCCGATTCGCGCAGCCCCTGCACCAGCGGCTCGTACATGCCGCGCGAGGCGCCGGCGACCCGGCGGGTCAGCACGAAGTGCAGCCCGATGTCGACCGCCGACGGGACGTACGGCAGGAAGGGGGCGAGCGGCGACTGCCCGGCGGTGGTGAGCACGTCGTAGTCGTCCACGAGGACCACGATCCGGGGACCGCCGCCCCAGCTTCCGGGTTCCAGGTCGTCCAGAGGGGCCTTGTCGTCGGGCAACCGCCGTTCCAGCTCGGTGGCGATGCCGGTGGCCAGCCCCGTGCACATCCTGGTGTTGTACGCGTAGCCCCCGTTGAACTCCTCGGGGACCGCACCGCGCAGGGAGCGGCGCGGGTCCATGACGGCGAAGACCAGTTCGTCCTCGCCGTACCGCTCGACGAGTCCGGCCGCGATGGTCTTCAGCAGGTTCGTCTTGCCGCATTCGCTGTCGCCCAGGACCAGCAGGTGCTGGTCGTGCGCGAAGAGGTCCAGCAGTACGGGCGCCAGCGCCGTCTGGTCGAGGCCGATGGGCACCCGGCGGGGCTCGGCGGCGGGTCCCGGCAGCAGATGCGGCTCCAGGACGTGCGGCAGTACCCGTACCGGCTGGGCGGCCTCTCCGCTCCAGGTGGCGCGGATCTGGCGGGCCGTGCGTTCCAGTACGGCGCCCAGCTCCGCCTGGTCGGCGAGGCCGTCCGTGCGGGGCAGCGCGACCTGGGCGAAGAGTTTGCCGTCGGTGAGGACCCGGCCGGGTTCTTCGGGGGAGAGGGTCGCGGCGAGCTTGCGCTCGATGCTGGACTCGCCCGGGTCGTTGAGGCGCAGCTCGACCCGGGTGCCGAAGTTCGACTGGGTGGCGATGCGGACGTCGTTCCAGCGGAGCATGCCCGCGACGACGTGGACGCCGTAGCCGCCGCCGCGCTTGAGGATGTCCACGACGGCGTCGTCGAGTTCGTCGAAGTCGTCGCGCAGTGCCCCGAAGCCGTCGATGACGAGGACGATCTCGGCGGAGGCGAGCTGCGGCAGCCGGCCCGCCGCGTGCAGGGTGCGCAACTGCTCCACGGAGTCGATGCCGTGGTCGCGGAAGAGGTCCTCGCGGGCGGCGAGCATGGTCCGTACCTCTTCGACGGTACGGGCCGCGCGCTCGCGGTCGGCGCGGCCGGCGATGCCGCCGACGTGCGGCAGACCCGACAGGGCCTGGAGCCCGCCGCCGACCAGGTCGAGGCCGTAGACACCGACCTCGCGCGGGGTGTGGGTCAGCGCGAGGGAGAGGACGAGGGTGCGCAGCAGGGTGGTCTTGCCGGACTGCGGCCCGCCGATGACGGCGGCGTGGCCGCCCGCGACGGTCAGATCGAGGTACCACTCGCCCTGCCACTGCTTCGTCGGGTCGTCGACCAGGCCCAGCGGTACGGTGAGCCGGCCGCGCCGCTCGGCGAGTTGCATCCCGCGCGGGCCGGCGTCCAGCGGGCCGGCGACCGTGTCCAGCGCGATCGCGGTGGGCAGCGGCGGCAGCCAGATCCGGCGCACGGGTGCGGCGGCGTGCTCCAGTTGGCCGACGACGACGCCCATCTCGGTGGGGCCGGTCTCGCGCCGCCGGGCGGAGGGTTCCCGCGGCCCCTGGTTCTCCGGCTCGGCGAGGGTGTTGAACGCCTCGTACTCCAGGGCGAGGGGGCCGGTGTCCTCGTGCTCGGACCGCTGGACGGGCCCGCGGTAGCCGCCGGACACGTAGCTCGCCTTGAAGCGCTCGTAGTGGCTGGTGTCCACCTTGAGGTAGCCGAAGCCGGGCAGCGGGGGGAGGTGGAAGGCGTCGGTGGTGTCCAGGACCGTGCGGGACTCGTCGGCGGAGAAGGTGCGCAGGCCCAACCGGTAGGAGAGGTAGGTGTCCAGGCCCTTGAGCTTGCCGCCCTCGATGCGCTGGCTGGACAGCAGCAGGTGGACGCCGATGGAGCGGCCGATCCGGCCGATGGACAGGAAGAGGTCGATGAAATCGGGCTTGGCCGTGAGCAGTTCGCCGAACTCGTCGATGACGACGAACAGATGCGGCAGCGGTTCCAGGTCGGGCCGCCGGTCGGCGCGCAGCGCGGCGTAGTCGCCGATGTCGGCGACGTTGCCCGCGCCCTTGAGGACCTGCTGGCGGCGCTTGACCTCGCCCGCGAGGGAGGCGTGGACGCGCTCGACGAGACCGGCCTGGTTCTCCAGGTTGGTGATGACCCCGGCGACGTGCGGCAGGTCCGCGAACGGGGCGAAGGTCGCGCCGCCCTTGTAGTCGACGAGGACGAGGGCGAGGTCCTCCGGCGGGTGGGTGGCGACCAGGGCGAGCACGAGGGTGCGCAGCAGTTCGGACTTGCCGGAGCCGGTGGCGCCGACGCACAGCCCGTGCGGACCCATGCCCAGCTCGGAGGACTCCTTCAGGTCGAGCAGGACCGGCTCGCGGGAGTCGCTGACGCCGATGGGCACGCGCAGGAAGGCGCGCTCGCCGCGCGGCGCCCAGAGCCGGTCGAGGTCGAGGCGGGCCACGTCGTCGATGCCGAGCAGGTCGGCGAAGTCGACGGGGCCGGACAGCGGGGCGTCGACCAGGGACTCGGCGGACAGCCGCAGCGGCGCGAGCATCCGGGCCAGGCCCTCGGCGAAGGGGATGCCGACCTCGTCCACGGTGCCGTGGGCGCTGATCGGCTCCTCCTCGCGCAGGTCCTCGATGAGGACCCGGTCCCCGTCGACGGTGATCCGTACGCCGACGTGGCCGGGTTCCTGGATCCGCTGGTCGAGCAGGTGCAGGACGGTGACGCCCATCTCGCGCAGGCCGACGGCGTCGTCCGGGCGCGGCAGCTCGACGGCGTCCTCGCCGTGTCCGTCGGCGACGACGAGCAGCCGGGAGGTCATCGACAGGGCGTCCTTGCCGGACAGTCCGCGACGGACTTCGGCGGCGTAGGAGGCGCGGCGGCGCAGTTCGGGGCCGAGCCGGCGGGCGAGCTGCGCCGTCGAGGGGGCGATCCGCCGGGCGGCGACGGGGCCGTCGAACTGCTCGGTGTCGAGCAGGTGCGGCATCCACTTGGCCCATTCCCAGTCGTCGAGCCGGTCGCCGGGCACGGCCAGCGCGAGGGCGACGTCGTCGGGTGCGTGGGCGGCGGCGGTCTGCACCATCAGGGCGCGGGCGACGCGCAGGCAGTCCTCGCGGGGACCGATGACGGTGACGTTGCCGATGCGGTCGAGGGGAACGGTGAGCGGGAGTTCGGTGCCGTTGCGGAACCGGGTGGTCAGGGCCGAGGCCTCGTTGAGCATGAAGAGGTCGGGCGGGGTGAGGACGGTGGAGCCCTGGTCCGCGATCCGCAGGTCGCGTACGGGCATCTCGCCGGTCCCGACGCGTACGCGCAGGAAGTCGGCGTCGGCACGGCGGCGCTCCCACAGCCGGGCCGGGTCGCGCACGATGTCGTAGAGCGCGTGGGGCTGCGGGTTGAGCACGTCGGCGCGCTCGCCCCGTTCACGTTCCTCGGCGGCGAGTTCCTCGCGGAGGTCCTCCAGATAGGCGAGGTACGCCTCGCGCTGGGCGCGGCGGGTGCGCTGGGCCTTGCCGCGCTGGGAGAAGACGAGGCCGACGGAACCGATGACGGTCACGACGAGGATGAGGGCCCCGAGGGCGGCGAACTGGCTGTTGCGGACGACCGTCATCATCACGACGGACGACATGACGCCGGCCACGGGCAGCAGTGACATGGCGATGTTGCCCGCCTTGCCCTCGGGCAGGTTCGGCGGCGCCTCGATGACGCGTGCCTCGGAGGCGGCGGGTGGCCGGACCGTCCGGGCCGGGCGGTGGATCAGTCGGGTGCTCATCTTCGTCGTCCGTCGTCGTCCGTCAGTGGCGCTTCTGGGAGAGCTGGAACGCGTCCGCCGCGATGCGGGTGGCGGCCGTCCTGGTCGCCTGGGCGAGCAGCTCGGTGCGGATCGCGCCGCCGTCCGCGAGGTGGCGGTCGTACGGCAGGACGTGGACGCTCGTCCCGGTGGACCGGAGCGTGCGGACCGCCTCCGCGGTGTCGATGCCCGAGTGCGGGGCCTGTTCGGTGAGGACCACGACGGTGCCGCCGATCACGTGCGGGGGCAGGCCCCGCATCCACTGGAGCACCGCGTGCGTGCTGGCGACGCCGTCGAGGGTCGCGGGGGTGGTCAGGACGCAGGCCTGGGAGGCGGTCAGGGCGACGCGGGCCACTTCCGCGGGGAGCGTCTCGCAGTCGACGACCGTGACGCCGAAGTAGCGGCGCAGGGAGACCATGACGCGTTCGTAGGAGCGGAAGTCCAGCATGGCGCCGATCTGGCCCTGACTGCCGGGCAGCAGCCAGGCGTTGTCCCGGAGCTGGACGAGGTAGCCGGTGATGTCGAGCAGCGACATCTGCGGCTGGACGATGTCGGCGACGTCCCCGGTGGTCCAGCGCAGCGACTCGGCACCGAGCCGGATGGGCAGCGAGCCGAGGGCGGGGTCGGCCTCGACGAAGAGGACGGGGTCCTGGCGGTAGTGGGCGTACGTGGTGCCCAGCAGGGCCGCGACGGTGGACTTGCCCGCGCCGCCGCGTATGGAGGTGACGGCTATCTGGCGGCCGGTGGTCACCGGCTGCTGGAGCGATTCGGCGGTACGGGAGACCTCGGCGACCTCGCGGGCCACGGACGAGGAAACGGTCCGCCAGATCGCGCGGGCGGCCCGCACGGTGAAGGGTTCGCCGTTGCGGGGCTTACGGCTCGCTCCGGCGAGGCTCGGATCGACCGCGGGGCGGGAGTCGGGGGTACGGGTCGCGCGGGCGCCGGCGGGGCGGGGCGGCGGGACGTCGTTCTCCGGCCGCACGGCCTCGACGGCGGGCGGGGCCTGGGCCACAGGCGGGGCCTGGGCGGCGGGCGGGGCCTGGGCCGCGGGGTGCGGGGGCGCGTGCGGGGTCCGCGGGGCGACGGGCGGTGCGGGATCCGGCCCCGGGCCGGGGGGCGCGGGCGCGGCGGCGCCCTGCCCGGCCGGCCCCGTCCCGCCCTGGGGGGCGGGCTGCGGGCCACCGCCCCTCAGGTCCCGCAGGACGTCCCCCTGCCAGTTGTCCGCGTTCGACATGTCTGCCCCCTGACCTCTTGTTCCGGCCTGCTGCCCCGCGCGGAGCGCCCGCGCGAGGACCTCAGAATTTGTCGAGCAACTGCCCGTAGATGCCGAACACCCCGATGGCCAGCGGGAACAGCCCCACCACCCCGACGGACTCGACGAAGTCGGCCATGCGCCGCAGCCGTACCCGTACGTGGTCGGCCGGCTGGACCGCGAGCCCGAGCAGCGGCAGCAGCGTGGCCACGCACAGCACGGCGAGGGCCCCCGCGCCGCCGCCGTGTCCGAGCCACAGCATCACGAGGCGTACGAGGAGCGCCCCCGCCGCGGCGATCAGCGCCACGACCTCGGCGACCAGCGGGAAGGCCCGCGCCCTCGACAGGAGCACCACGGCGACGAGCGAGGTCAGCGCCACGGTCCACAGGCTCGGTCCGCCGGCCAGCGTGAGCAGCCAGCCGCCCGCCGCGGCGGAGACGGCCGTCGCGATCGTGGCGAGGGCGAGGCCCCGGTGTGTGGCGGCGAGCGCGTTGCCCACCTGATGCCGGCTCACGGAGGTTCCGCCGGAGCGCCGGTCGTCGAGCGCTGTCAGCCCCGAGGCCATCAGCGCGAGGCGGGGCAGCAGGCCGAGCAGGACGACGGAGAACACGGCCATGACCGCGCCGAGCCGGGCCGGGTCGTCCTGTACGGAGGCGACCGCCTCCCACACGGCGGTGATCGCGGCGACGGCGGCGGCGCCCATGAATCCGCCGCGACCGAGCGGCGAGAACCAGCCGAGCATGACGAGGGTCAGGACGAGCGCCGCCGCGACGGCGGCCAGTCGTGTGATCCCCGCCCACTGCTGGGCGTCGGCGGCCGTCCACGCCGTGAGGACGCCGAGTCCTCCGGCGGCGAGCAGGAGAGCCGAGGCCAGGCCCCGGTTCCCGGTCCCGACGCGGGCGCCGAGGGCGCCGGCGGCGAACAGCAGGACGGTGGCGGCGAGCAGGGCGCCGGCCAGGGCGTCGAGTGCGAACTCGCGGCGGGCGAGCAGTGCGGCGATCACCGCGAGGGTGACGGTCGCCACCCCCGCGCTGCCCCTGCGGGCGGCGGGACGCCAGCGCCAGGCCCGGAGGTCGAGATCGTCGGCGACCAGGTCGACGACGTCGTGGACGACGGGGGCGGGCGGCGCGGAGTGGGTCCTGACCAGCCGCAGGACCGCGCCGTCGGCCACGCCGGCGCCGGCCAGCGTGCTGTCCTGGGGCAGCGCGGAGCCGTCCGGCGTCACCAACTGGCGTGTCATGGGCCGCGAGGCGGCACGGTCGTCGAGCAACTGAAGGATGTCCGGGAGCAACTGCCCTATGGGGGTGTCCGACGGGAGGACCATGTCGGCCCGGCGCCGCTCGCCGACCAGGGTCACCCGGGACAGGTGCGCTCGGGAAGGCGTTGCTGTGCTCACCACTTGCGGGAACCTATCATTGCGGCGTCGCGGCCCTTCGGGGTCGAGGTTTCTACGAATGGGTCGACGTGGGCGGCTTCGCCGCCGACGGGGCCGACGGCTGTGCGTACGGCTGCACGAGCCCCAGTTGCTGCTGCCTCTGTTGCTGCTGTTCGGCCTTCTGCTTCGCCAGCGTGGCCTGGATGAAGGACCATCCGACGCATCCCGCGCACAGGACGGCCGCGATGGCCATGCCCGCGAACACCTTCCCGAGCCGTTCGTCCGCGGTGCGTCGCGCCCGCCCCGCCCCGAAGAGCAGCGCGTCGCGCATCCTGCGACGGCGTACCGTCACCGACTCCAGTAGCTGACTGTCGTAGTCCCGTGCCATGTGTCGTCCGTCGCCTCCCCCACTGTTTTGCCTGTGCAACATAGAACATCTGTCGGTTCGGGCACACCCCGGGAGCCCGCGCGCCGGCGAGGAGTTCGGCGGCGCG
>NZ_JBHZDA010000057.1:0-48198 GCF_042755665.1 Streptomyces sp. NPDC059142 | reverse complement strand
CCCGACCGATCCCGCCCCTCACGTCCGGGGGCCGGCGCCCCCGCGCCCCGCCGGGGGCCCCGCCGGGCGGGGGGGGGCCGGGACCGGGCACGGGGTGTGAACGGTGCCACGTGGTACGAACGGTGCCACGTGGTACGAACGGTGCCACGTGGTGTGAACGGTGCCACCGGTACGAACGGTGCTACGCGGTACGCGGTGCGGGTGCGATTCCGGTCAGAGCAGGCTCTCCGGGCTGACGAAGGTGTAGCCCAGCGCCAGGATGCCCTCGACCGTCTCCTTCAGCGGCTCCACCGGCTGGTACGGGTGGTAGTAGAAGCTGGCGAAGCCGTCCCGCACGGCGAGGTTGGCCTTGGCGTTCTTGACCAGGTCGGCCGCGAGCCGGGGCGGGTTGTTGTTGTGCGCGTCGGGCTCGTAGCTGCCCAGGTTCTCCGGGAGCACCTTCGAGCCGTAGACGTCGGTGACGGGGTACGGGAAGAACTGCCCGAGGTAACGGCTGGAATCGGTCGGCTGACCGGACAGCGTGCCCGCGAAGTACAGCGGACGCTCCATCCTCGCCTCGAAGTTCTGCGCGAACACCCGGTAGTCGGTGGCCGAGGCCGCGTAGTGCGGGGTGACCCACAGCCGGGGCTGCGGAAGGCCGACCCGCGCGAACTCGGCCAGCGCGGCGGTGACCCGGCCCTGCGCCCACTCCGCCGAGTCCTCCGTCGCGGGACCGTCGTAGATCACCGTGTCGGTGGCGTCCACATGGGCCCGGAAGAACTCGAAGTCGTCGGCGCTCAGCCCGTTGTACGGGTTGTCCGCGTTGCCGTACTGATGCGTGTAGCCGTGGTCCATCAGCACCGCGCCGTTGGCCAGCATGTACTTGAGGGTGTTCACCAGCGCCGGACGCTGGGAGAGCCGGACCGTACGGGCCACACCGTTGTTCTGTACGCCCTTGGGGTCGCTGTACACCGGGATGACATTGATGCCGTACGGGATGTTCTTCGACTTCAGGTAGTCGGCGATCGCCCGCATGCTGGTGGCGTCGGACAGCGGAGTGATGTCCTCCAGACGCACCATCGCGCGGTGCTGCTCGGCCGTCCCGGGCGCCAGCGCGTCGAACAGCATGTCCTGGAAGGCGAGAATGCGGTCCGTCTCGGAGACATAGGTGAAGGGGATCTCACCGATGTACGTCAGATTGCCCGAACGGATCGCCCACGGCGAGGTCCTGGTCGTCCCCCCGGCCGTGTCCACCGCCCGCGCCACCTCGGTCACCTGCGGATCGCCCGCGGCGGCCGTGATGTGCGGGTGCAGCACCCCGGCGTCCTGGCCCGCCGGGATCTTCCGCGTGAGCTGCTGGCCCTTGTAGTCGACCCGGCTGATCTGGCCGACGCTGCCGTCCGTCTCGTAGAAGGAGGACGTCGGGTCCCAGCCGTACCGGTACTGGAACTCCTGGAGGCTGATGGAGTTCGCCATGTTCCAGATGTTCTCGCCGATCCAGATCACCGGCCGCTCGGACAGCAGTGTGTCGAGGTAGAAGTCCTCCGGCACGGCGTCCGGGAGCTCCTCGCCGTAGTACGTGGAGCCGATGTACACGGTGGCGTCGAACGCCTCCATCAGCTCCGGGGTGTACTCCTGGACCGGCTTGGCGACCACGGTGCCGAAGTGGCCACCGAGGTTCGCCACGCCCATCGCGTACAACTCACCGAGGTGCCCGAACGGGCCCGCGGTGTCGTACAGGACCAGTGTCTTCGCCTCGCCGGGCTCGGCGGCCCGCGGCGCGGTGCGCGCCTGCCGGCCGGCGGCCGACGCGAGGCCCTTCGACAGCTTCGATGTCCGGTTCCCGGCGGTGGGACGAGCGCTCTTGGCGGCCCGCCGCTCCGCGTCGGCGGAGCGCTGCGCCGCCGCCCAGCCCTTCAGTTCGTCGGCGCGCACACCGGTGGAAGGCGTGTGTGCCGACGACCGGTCGGCGTCCCCACGGCCGACCCGGTCGGCCGCGGTGGCCGGTGCCAGCAGGCCGCCGCCGACCAAGGCGGCGATCGCGAGAGCGATCACGGCCAGCCATGCCGACCGTGCTCTTCTCCAGGGTTCACTCATGCTTTGTACCCCCCTCGATTTGGACCCCGCATTACGTGGAACAAGGAGCTGAGGCATCGGCGGATCATGGCCGACAATCGATGCGATGATCCTGTCCTGCCCGTCGTGCAATTCCACAGGCGGGATTAATGAGCTCGACAGGCCGGTGATTCTTCTGACCATTCCGGCCGACTGTCAATGGGGCCTCTGGGGAGAAAATCCAGACATGTGATTGCGCCGGAAGAGTCCTCCCCCGGGGGTGCTGCCGGGGTGATGCGTCTGGTACTTTCCGTAAGCGCGCAGAGGCGGTTCCGTTGGGGAGCGCCCGCCACTCCTGCGCCGAGTTGACTGTGGGGGACCGATGTATGGTAGGTCTGTTTTGGGTTCAGCCCTGCCCTTGGTGGGCCTGGCTGCTGCGCCCGAGGCGATGCCCGGAATTCCGCTGGCCAGAGGTTTGCAGGCCGCTGCGGGTGCGGGTTTTCTGTTGTACTGCCTGATTGTTTTCGGCCTGTTGGTGGCTCGTTTGCGTTTACGCTCCGGGCTCTCCGCGGCTGATCGTGGTGTTCCGGTGGCAGGCGACCGGACCGCGGCGGACCGGTCGTGATCGGGGAGGTCCTGATATGGGCCAGCATCGCCCTGATCGCGATGGCGGGAACGTACAACTTCGCGCTCTTCCTGCTTTCCCGCCGTCAGGTGCCCTACCGCCCCGACTCCGGTGAGCAGCGCTTCTACGTCTTTCTTCTGGCCTGTCTCAACGAGGAGATGGTGCTGGCCGAAAGCCTCGCGCGAATAACCGCCCTGCCCGCCGGGAACTGCGTCGCCCTGGTCATCGACGACGCCTCCGACGACCGGACGCCCGAGATAGCGCGCGCCGCCGACCCGGAACGCGTCTGGCTCCACCAGCGCCGGTTGCCGAACGCCCGGCTCGGCAAGGGCGCGGCGCTCAACGACGGGGTACGTCTGCTGCGCGCCTCGGGGCTCCTCGGCGACCGGGACCCGGGGGATGTCATCGTCTGTGTGGTCGACGCGGACGGCCGGCTGGACCAGCACGTCATCGACGCGGTCGACCCGTTCTTCAACGACCCGATGACCGGGGCCACCCAGATCGGCGTCCGGATGTACAACCGGCGGGAGGGCCTGCTCGCCCGGCTCCAGGACATGGAGTTCGTCGTCTACGGCGACATCTTCCAGAGCGCCCGCCGCTTCATCGGCAGTGTGGGGATGGGCGGCAACGGACAGTTCATGCGGCTGTCCGCGCTCGACACACTGGGCGAGGACCCGTGGAGCGACAGCCTCACCGAGGACCTGGACCTCGGGGTGCGGCTGATCGCCCGCGGCTGGACCAACCAGCACTGCACCACGGCGGCCGTCTCCCAGCAGGCCGTACTGAACCTGCGGCGGCTGATCCGCCAGCGGTCCCGCTGGTTCCAGGGCCACCTCCAGTCGGCCAACCTGGTGCCGCTGATCCTGCGTGACGTTCCCGGCCGGGCGGCGATGGACCTGATCTACCACCTCTCCAGCCCGGTGCTGATCCTGCTCACCTCGCTGCTGCCGCTGTCCTTCCTGGTCGCCGTGGTGGGTACGGTCGTGGGGTCCCTCATGACCGGCCACGCGCAGGTCTCCTTGATGTGGTTCCTCGGCCCGTACCTGCTGTCGTTCACCGCGGCCTGGATCTACGGCTTCGTGTACCGGCGGCGCGAGCGGTCGCTCGGCGCGCTCCACGCGGCCCTGCTCGGACATGTCTTCGTGATCTACGGCTACATCTGGTTCGCGTCCGGCTGGTGGGGGCTGTGGCGGACCGCCACCGGCAAACGGACCTGGCTCAAGACCGCCCGCAGCTGACCCACGTACCGCACCGCGCCCCGAACCGAGCACCGCCTCTGATCGAGCACCGCGCCTGACCGTGCACCGTACGCCCGTGCCACCAGCGCCTCCCGTGCCACCAGAAACACGAGCAACACGCGCAACACGCCCAACGCGAGAGCAACACGAGCAACACCGTTGTGCCCTTTCACCGTTCGTGCTCCTCCACCGTTCGTGCTCCTTCCGCTCGCCCAGCCAAGGGAGACCCATGTCCACATCAGGCAGACCCCTGTCCTCCGCCACGGCCGTCACGGCTGCCACGACCGCCCCGGAGACCGGACCCGGCACGCCCGGGACCGTACGCACCATGCTCGTCCTCGGTACCCGGCCCGAGGCGATCAAACTGGCCCCGGTGATCCGGGCGATGGCCGCCTCCACCCTCTTCCAGCCGATGGTGGTGACCACCGGCCAGCACCGCGAGATGCTCCAGCAGATGCTCGGCCTGCTCGGGGTCGGGGTGAAGACCGATCTGGCGGTGATGCGCGACCGGCAGCGGCTCTCGGAGCTGACCGCCCGGCTCGTGGACGGGCTCGCCACCGTGATCAGGACCGAACGCCCCGAACTGGTGGTGGTCCAGGGCGACACCACCACGGCGCTGTGCGGCGCGCTGGCCGCCTTCTACGAGCACACCCCCGTGGCCCATGTCGAGGCGGGCCTGCGCACCGGGGTGCTCGACAACCCGTTCCCCGAGGAGCTGAACCGCCGGCTGATCGGCCGGATGGCCCGCTGGCACTTCGCCCCCACCACCCGGTCCGCCGGCCATCTGCGGGCCGAGGGCATCCCCGACGAGCAGGTCATGACCACGGGCAACACCGTGGTCGACAATCTGCTGTGGGTGCTGGCGGAGGGCGCGGGACGCAGCGCGTTCCGCACCGACGGCCGGCGGGTGCTCCTGACCCTGCACCGCCGGGAGAACCAGGGCGACCGGATGCGCGCGATGGGCGCCGCGCTGCGCCGGCTGGCCGACCGGGGCGATGTGGAGATCGTCCTGCCGCTGCACCGCAGCCCGGCGGTGCGCGAGGCCCTCTTACCCGCGCTGGCCGGGCATCCCGGGGTGAGGGTGGTCGATCCGCTCGACTATCTGGACTTCGCCGCCACCCTGGCCGCCTGCGACCTGGTGCTGACCGACTCCGGCGGGATCCAGGAGGAGGCCCCGAGCCTCGGCAAGCCGACCCTGGTGCTGCGGACCACCACCGAACGCCCGGAGGCGGTGGAGGTGGGGGCCGCCCGGCTGGTGGGCACCGATCCGGACGCGATCCTCGCCGCCGCCGGCCGGCTGCTCGACGACCCGCACGAGTACCGGCGGATGGCGGGGGCGGGCAACCCGTTCGGCGACGGCCGGGCCGCCGACCGTATCGTCGCCCGCCTCACCGAGGACTTCGGCGGTGGTACGGAACCGGGGCGCGGCGCCCTCGCCGGCACGTACGATCCGGCGGCATGAGGACCGTGCGGTGGAGCGACCGGAGTCCGGGCAACCGGCAGTGGTGTGACTGGCGTCGGGCCGGGGGACTGGTGCTGGCCTTCGTCGTCCTGGCGACCGGCGGGGTGGTGCTGGCGGGCCTCTGGGAAGAGGAGAGGCGCGCCCCCTCCGCCGCGTCCTGGCAGGACGGCACGGTGCACGGCCCCTGGCGCTCGGTGTTCCACGGGTACGGGGGCAACACCGGCGGGGTGGACGAACTCACGCTCACCCCGCGCGCGGCCCGCGAGCGCGACCGAACCCACGCCTGTCTGGTCGTCTCCACCGCACGGTACGGGCGACTGGACTACCGGGCGCGGATGCGTACCGTCGAGCAACTGCGCACACCGGAGCCCAACCCCTGGGAGGTGGCCTGGCTGGTCTGGGCCTACACCGACCCGGAGCACTTCTACTATCTGGCGCTCAAGCCCAACGGCTGGGAACTGGGCAAACGGGACCCCGAATACCGGGGCGGACAGCGGTTCCTGGCCACCGGCACGCCGCGGTTCCCCGTCGGCGACTGGTCGGACATCCGGGTGCGGCAGCGCGGCCCGCGGATGACGGTGACGGTGGACGACCGTGAGGTGGTCGCGTTCACCGACACCGAACGGCCGTACACGGCGGGCAGTGTGGGCGGCTACACCGAGGACGCGCGGGTGGAGTTCCGGGACATCACGGTCGCCGAGCCGGAGGGATGACCGCGCGGACCGCCTCCCGTCGGCGCGGGAGGCGCTCTGTCCGGCCAACTGAAGCCGCTCGCATATCACTTCGAGTTGACCGACGGGCGACGACTCGTTGTCCGAGGCTTCCCCTGACTGATCACCGAGGGAAAACTGTGCCGAGCACAGTAGGGGACCGCGTGGGTCGGAAGACCGCGCGACAACGATGTCAGACGTCGGACGGACCCGGGCGCGCCCGGGTCACGGACCACCGTCCGGCACGAACCGAGAGGATCACCGCCATGCGGGACTCGATCCGGGCCGCCCGCGGTCCGTCGGCGCGGCGGCATCGGCCGCCGTCCGGAGCCGGCCGTCTGCGCACCGCCGCGCTCGCCGCGCTGCTCTCCGGCGCGCTCCTCGCCGGACTGGCCCCCGCCACCGCCACCGCCAGGACCACCGAGTCCCGGGCCGGCGAGCCCCGGGGTTCCGGCGGCCCCGGTGGCTCCGGCCGCGAGGTGAGCGCCTACGACGCGGTCGACCAGTTCATCGGCACGGAGCTGGACACGGGGCAGAACAAGGGCAACAGCGCGTACGGCAACACCTGGCCGGGCGCCACCGTGCCGTTCGGCATGGTCCAGTCGAGCCCGACGACGTACCGGTCGAGCGACGGCGACCAGAAGGGCGGGTACGAGTACACCGCCGACAAGATCCGCGGCTTCGGCATGACAAGGCTGTCCGGCACCGGCTGCGAAGGCCGGTTCAGCGCCTTCGACTTCCCCGTGCTGCCCTACACCGGGGCGCTCCCCGACGGCGCCCTGCCGACGAGCCCGGCGTCCGGGACCGGTTCGTACCACCTCGACTTCGACCACGGCGACGAGACGGCGCGGCCCGGCTACTACCGGGTCGGTCTCGGCAACGGCGTGAACACCGAGCTGACCGCGACGACCCGCACGGCGGTCAGCCGCTTCGGCTTTCCCACCGGGACCGGCGGCAGTTCGACCCTGATCGTGGACGTGGCCGGCTCGAACAACCGGGTCTTCGACAGCGAGGTCACCGTCCGGGGCCGTACGGTCAGCGGCTGGGTGGAGACGGCCTCGGTGTGCGACGAGGGGGGCCGTTACCGCGCCTACTTCTCGACCACCTACGACCGTCCGTTCACCTCGTACGGCACCTGGCAGGGCGACCGGGTCACCGCCGGAGCGACCGCGGCGCGCGGCGGCGAGGGCAGACACCGCGCCGGCGCGTACCTGGTCTTCCCCCGGGGCTCCCAGGTCACCGCGAGGACCGGTCTGAGCTACGTCAGCGTGGCGAACGCCGCCGAGAACGCGGCCGAGGAGACCGGCCGCCGCTCCTTCGACAGCGTCCGGGCGCAGGCCGCGCGGGTGTGGAAGGACGCGCTGGGCACGGTCGACGCACGCGGCGGTACCCGGGCGGAGCGCGTGAAGTTCTACACCGCGCTCTACCACGCGCTGCTGCACCCGAACACCGCCGACGACACCAACGGCCAGTACGCGGGCCACGACGGCACCGTACGCACCGTCGCCCGCGGCCGGCACCATTACGTCACCTACGCGGGCTGGGACATGTACCGCGGCCAGTCGCAGCTCGTCGCCCTGCTCTTCCCGAAGGTCGGCGACGACATCAACCAGTCCATCGTGGACCTGGTGCGGCAGACCGGGACCTGGCCCAACTGGCCCCATCTGAACCAGTCCCAGCAGAAGATGAGCGGCGACTCGCTCCAGGTGATCCTCTCCTCCGTCGACGCCTTCGGCAGTACGCGCTACGACCGCAGGGCCGCACTCGACTCGATGGTGACGACGCAGTCGCTGCCCGCCGACACCACCCGGCGCGCCCACGCCCAGCAGTACTTCAGCACCGGTTTCGTCGAGAACCGCAAGGGGGACTCCGCCACCTCCAAGACACTTGAGTACGCCGTCGACGACTTCGCCATCGCCCGGCTCGCGCAGCGGCTCGGTGACAGCGGGACGCGCGAGCGGTTCATGGCACGCGCCCAGAACTGGCAGAACGTCCTCGACCCGGAGACCGGGCGGATACGGCCCCGGGACCGGGGCGGCTTCGACCGCGCCTTCAACCTCGGCGAGCGCGGCAACCAGTTCGAGCAGGCCACCGGCTACCAGTACGGCTGGATGGTGCCGCACAACATCGGCACCCTGATCGAGAAGCGCGGCGGCATCGAGGCCGTCACCAGGGACCTGGACGAGCACACCGCCTCCCTGGACGCGGGCGTGTACGACACGAAGGGCGCCTACCTCAGCAACCAGCCCAGCTTCTCCATGCCGTACGTGTACAACTGGCTGCGCCTGCCGCACCGGACCACGGACGTGCTGCGCCGCGCGGTCGGCGAGATGTACGACACGACACCCTCGGGCCTGCCGGGCAACGACGATCTGGGCGCGCTGAGCGCCTGGTACGTATGGGCCGGGCTCGGCATGTCGCCGTCGGTCTACGGCACCGCCGATCTCGTCCTGAGTTCCCCGATGTTCGACCGGATCACCATCGACAGCGCGGGCACCGGACGCGAGATCACCGTCAGGGCGCCGGGAGCCACCACCGGCAGGCCGTACATCACCGGCCTGAAGGTCGACGGCCGGACGACCACGAAATCCTGGCTGGGCGAGGAGTTCACCCGGCGCGGCGGCGACCTCTCCTTCACCATGGGCAGCGCTCCGAAGACCTGGGGCACCGGCGCGGGGGACGTGCCCCCGTCGTACACCGAGGGCGGCGACAGTCGTAACAACGTCGGTGTCTCACCGGACGGCCGGTCCCATCTGGCCTCGCTCGACCTCAGCGGCAACTCCCTCTCCCGGGAGAAGCTGGCGGCGGCCGGCGCCACCCCCGGCGCGAAGCTTCCCCTCGGGGACACCGGCGTGGAGTTCACCTGGCCGGGGACCGAGCCCGGCGAGCCCGACAACTGGATCCCGCACGGCCAGCGCGTCGACCTCTCGGGCCGGGGCGGCAAGGGCACCACGGCGACCGGGATCTCCTTCCTCGGCCTCGCCACGAACGGTCCCTCCCAGGGGACGGCGGTCGTCGAGTACACCGACGGCTCGACGCAGAACGTCACCGTCGGCCTGACCGACTGGACACCCGGCACCACCTACCGGTTCGGCAACGTGCCACTGGTCGTCACCGGGGGCCGCAACCAGGCGGGCGGCGCGGCGGACACGGTGCGCACGCTGGTCTTCGGCACCGTGCCGCAGGTGCTCGACCCCGCCAAGCGGGTGCGGTCCGTCGTGCTGCCCCAGGGCAGCGACCGCGGCATCATGCACATCTTCGACGTCGCCCTCACCTCCGACCCCGACCTGGACGTGCCCGGCGCGAGCCCGGAACGCGTCGTGCTCACCCCGACCGCCACCCCGGCGACCTCCCAGGCCGTGACCTGGCGCACCGGCAGCGCGATCTCCACGGGCGAGGCGCTGGTCCGCGAGGCGGGTGCCACCACGCCCTGGCGGAAGGTCACGGCGGTGACCGACGAGGAACTGATCAGCGGCGGTCTGCCCACCCGTGCCCACTCGGCGGTCCTCACCGGTCTGAGCACCGGCACCCGGTACGAGTACCGCGTGGGGACGGGCGACCGGCTCAGCCCCGTACACACCTTCACCACGGCCCGGGCACCCGGCGAGGAGTTCACCTTCCTCTACTTCGGGGACGCGCAGAACGAGCTGACGGAGAAGTGGGCACCGGTCGTCGACCAGGCGTACGGGCGCTTCCCCGGCGCGGTCGGCAGTGTCAACGCCGGTGATCTCGTCAACTCCGGTGGCAACGACGCCGAATGGGAGGAGTGGTTCGGTGCCATGGACGGGCACCGCCAGACCACCAATGTGATCGCCGCCCCCGGCAACCACGAGTACAACGCGGACCGGTTCCTGAAGACCTGGAAGTCGACGTTCGCGTACCCGGCCAACGGCCCCGCCGCCACCCCGGCGAAGAACGACACCCCCGCCGAACGCCAACGCGCCGCCTACGAGGCGCACATGGCCGAGGCGCTGACGGAGACCGCGTACTACACCGACTACCAGGGCGTCCGCTTCATCACCCTGAACGCCAGCACCGGTGACGCCAGGGACCTGATGACACCGCCCGGCCTGCCGTCCTGCTCGGAGAACTGCCCCGACCCGGAGAAGCTCTGGCTCGCACTTCAGTCACGGTGGCTCGACACGATCCTGGAGGACAACCCCAACCGGTGGGCCGTCGCCGTCTTCCACCAGCCGGTCTTCTCCGCCGCCGAGGGACGCGACGAGAAACCGGTCCGTGACGCGTGGCTCCCGGTCTTCGAACGCCAGGACATCGACCTGGTGCTCATGGGCCACGACCATGTCTACGCCCGAGGCCATCTGAACACCAGGGCGACCGGAACACCCGGGGTGACCACGGGCCCCGTCTACACCGTCGCCGTATCCGGCCCGAAGTACTACGAACTGGCACCCGCCGACGACAACGTGTGGACCCGCAACGGCGCGACCCAGGTCGTCCGCGCGGGCCACACCTCGACCTTCCAGGGCATCACGGTCTCGGCGGACCGGCTCCGTTACGAGGCGGTGGTGGCCGCCACCTGGGACAACCGGCCGACGACCGACAAGAAGCCCGGAGAGACCCTGGACGCGTTTACGATCACCAAGGACGAGGACGGGACGAAACACGTCACGGACGACACCCCGCCGGCCCCCGCCACCGCCTCGCACCGGTGAGCCCCCGGGGATCCGGTGAGCCCCGGGGGCCGACGGCCCGACCCGCGGATCAGCTCACGGTGAGCGTGTGCAGCAGGTTGTTGTAGCCGGTCGACGCCTCCCACGTGCCCTGGTTGGCGAGCCTGAGGGAGTACTCGGGCCGCTGCGACAACTGGGGGTCGGGGAGGTTGAGCAGCAGGCTGTAGCTGCCCGCCGGCAGGTTGGCGGGCAGCGTCACCGTCCGGTCGACCGTGGTGGTGGTGCCGGCCGCCCAGCTCCGCGGGTCACCGCTCATCGGCAGCCGGTACACCTGGGACGTCGAGGTGTTGCGCAGGACCAGTTCGAGACCGCGCGGATTGAACGGCGCCGCGAACCCGTCGTTCCTGACGGTGAAGCGCACCGGCAGGGATCCGCCTTTGGCCGCCGTGCTGGGGAAGGTGCCGTTCTGAAGGGCGAACCGGTAGCCCAGGTTCCGGGTGACCTCGGGCAGACAGCCACCGCTTCGCCAGCCGTTGATGACGTTCGGCTCGTAGTCGGTGTTGAGGTACGACCAGTGGAACATCTTCAGCTCGGACAGTGTGGTGGGACAGCTCGTCCGCGGTGTGTTGACTCCACAGGTCTCGCCGCCCATCGCGAGATAGGAGGTCTCGGCCGCCAGATAGGGGTATTCGACGGCGGGGTTCTCGTAGGTGCCGTAGTCGTCCGCGCTGGCGAGGAAGCAGTCGTTGTGGTGGCCGAGCCGGGCGAGCGACGAGCCGTCGTACGCCTGACCGGCCGGCAGCGGGGTGGTGCCGTACATGGTCCGCTTGTACTTGGGCGTGCGCAGCTGCACCATGCGGTTCGACGGCAGTGAGGCGAGCGTCCTGTCGACGACGGCCTTGCGGTTGGCCCAGTCGGCGGTGGTCACATTGCCCGCGTCGCCGAAGTTCTTGGTGTAGTACCCCTCTCCCCAGGCCCCGACGAAGCCGGCCTGCACCACGTAGATCACATCGCTGTTCGCGCGGAGGTACGGCGCCAACTGGTCCAGATGGGCGAGCACCCGGTCCTTGGGCGCGTCGGCGCCGTCGGTGGACTCGGTGTAGGCGAACCGGACGATCGCCTTGAGACCGGCGCTCCGTACGGCGGCGAACTGCCGCTGGAGCCGGTCGAGCGCGCTCTGGCCGATGGCGCTGTTCTTGAACTCGGCCAGATAGAAGACGCACATCACCAGGGAGATGCCCTCGCTGGTGCGGTAGCTCTGGAGGGTGGCCGCGCTGAAGTCGCTCTTGTCGCAGCTCTCGGTGTGGTGGTAGAAGCCGCGCTCGGGGTTGGCGAACGCTTCGGTGGTCTGGGGGTACGTCACCGAGTCGGCGCTCGCGGCGGTCTCCCCGTCCGCCCGGGCGACCTGGGCGGAGACGGGGGAGGCACCGACCAGCAGTGCGCCCAGCAGCCCCATCGCGGTGAGGCTCCTGGTGAGCGACGGTCGGAGGAGGGGTCTTCTCATCGGGTGATTCCTGTTCTGGAGTCCGGTGGGGGCCCGGCCGGTCGGGCGGCCGGGAGCATGGGGGGTGGTGGGGGCGCGGGAGCCGCGCGGCGCTCAGCCTTTGACGCCGGTGTGAGCGATCCCCTGGATGAACTGGCGCTGGAGCAGCACGAAGACGGCGATCATGGGCAGGGAGGCGAGCAGGGAGCCCGCCATCAGCACCGGGTAGTCGGTCTGGAACTGCCCCTGGAGGGCGGTGAGTCCCGCCGAGAGCGTCATCTTCTCCGGGTCGGTGTTCACCACCAGCGGCCAGAACAGATCGTTCCACGACCAGAGCAGCGCGAGTACGGACAGCGCGATCACCCCGGGGCGGGCCAGCGGCAGCATCACGGACCAGTAGATCCGCAGCGGTCCCGCGCCGTCGAGGCGGGCCGCCTCCTCCAGTTCCGGGGGCAGACCGAGGAAGAACTGCCGCAGCAGGAACACACCGAACGCGCTGAACATCCCCGGTACGACGATGGCCTGGAGGGAGTTGAGCCAGCCGAGGATCGCCATGATCTCGTACTGCGGCAGGATGAAGAGCTGCGGCGGCACCATCAGTACGGACAGGAAGAGCCCGAACAGCACCCCGCGCCCCGGGAAGCGGAGCCGTGCGAACGCGTACGCGGCCAGTGGGCAGAGCAGGATCTGCCCGGCCGTACGGCCCGCCGCCATCAGCGCGGTGTTGAGGAACTGGTCGCCGAACGGCAGCAGGTCGAACATCCGCCCGTAGTTCTCCCAGCGCCCCTCGGGCAGGAGCGACGGCGGGACGCGGGTGGCGCTGGAGAGCGACTTGAGGGAGGTGACGACCTGCCAGAGGAAGGGCGCGACCATCACCAGGGAGGCGGGGATCAGTACGGCGTGCACCCCGGCATGGGACCGCCACCGGGATGCCGACCGCTTCCGCGACCGGGTACCGCGCCGGGACGGATCGGCGTACGGACGGGCCTCAGCCATAGTGCACCCACCTCTTCTGGAGCCTGAACTGAAGGGCGGTCAGCGCGATGATGAGCAGCAGCAGCGCCATCACGATCGCCGCCGCGTAACCGCGGTCGTTGGTCACGAAAGCCCGGTCGTAGAAGAGCTGGACGACCGTCTCCAGCCGGGGGAAGGCCGGGTTCGCCCGCGCGGTCTGGCCCGAACCCACCAGCACGTAGACCAGATCGAAGAGTTGCAGGGAACCGATCACCGAGATGACCGAGACGAAGAACGCGGTGGGGGAGATCAGCGGGACCGTGATCCTGAAGAACTGCCGTACCGGACCCGCGCCGTCGATGGCCGCGGCGTCGTAGTACTCCTTGGGGATCGCCTGCATCCCCGCCAGGAAGATGATCAAGTTGTAGCCGAGGCTGCTCCAGGCCCCCACCACGACCAGCGCGAACAGCGCGGTGTCGGGGTCGGCGACCCAATTGGGACCGTCGATCCCGACCAGCGACAGCACATGGTTGATCAGTCCGTAGTCGCCGTTGTACAGCCACCGCCAGACCATGGCGATGGCCACCGGCATGGTGACGACGGGCAGGAAGAACAGGGTGCGGTAGATCCCCGTACCCCGAAGCCCCTCCCGGTTGAGGAGCGCGGCGAAGACGACGGCGAGCGGGATCGCGACCAGCCCCAGCACGGTGTACAGCACCGTGTTGAGCAGCGCCTGCCCGAACTCCGGGTCGGTCAGCAGACGTTGGTAGTTGCCGAGGCCGTACCAGGTGTGCCCGCCGAACGCCCCCCACTTGGTGAACGAGAAGTAGCCGGTCTGCACGACGGGCCACAGGTAGAAGACCGCGAGCCCCAGACCGGCGGGCGCGATGAACGCGTACCCCCACAGGGCCTCGACGGTACGGTCCCGGCGTGCGCGCCGTCGGCCGGGGGAGTCCGGCCGGCGCGCCGGGGAGGGTTTCCCGTTCCGGGCCTCGGGTGTGCTGGTGATCGTCATCTCACTCCTCGGCGAGCAGGTCGTCCATCGCCGCCGCGAGCGCGGTGGCCGCCTCGTCGACCGTCTGCTCGCCGGCCCACGCCTGGGTGAGATAGGTGAGTTCGGCCTGGTTCCAGGCGGCGGTGTTCTTCGACACGGGGAACGGCACCGCGTGGTCGACGGCGTCCAGGAAGGTCGTGAGCGTGAACTGCGGATGCGCCTTCACCCACGCCTCCTGGGTGCCCTCGCGCGCCGGGAGCGGTCCGCTGCGTCCGATGGCGAGCGCCGCCTTCTCGGAGCCGAGGAACTCGACGAACCGCGTCGCCTCCCGGGGATGCGCGGTGTCGGCCGAGACCACGTTGGCCACCCCGTGGATGATGCCGGCGCGCTTCTCGCCCCTGGGCAGCGGCGCCGCGTCGACCCTGTCCTTGGTGTACTCGTCCGCGGAGAACTCGCCCGCGTTCCACGAACCGCCCCAGTACATGGCGGTCTTGCCCGCCTCGAAGAGCTGGATGGGGGCCGTGTCGGTCATGGTCTTGAGATCGGGCGACTGCTTCCGCTCGATCAGATCGGTCCAGAAGCGCAGCCCCTCGATCGTTCTCGGATCGTCGTAGCCGGACTTCCCGCCGTCGGGGGAGACGACGTAACCGCCCGCCTGGGCGATGGTGTTGTACTGGTACTCCTGGAAACTGGTCAGCGACGCGGCGACGCCGTACACGCCCTTGGCCGGATCGGTCAGCCGGGCCGCCGCGCTCTTGAATTCGCTCCAGGTCCAGTCGTCGGAGGGGTACGCGACGCCCCGGGCGTCGAAGAGCTCCTTGTTGTACCAGACGCCGACCGTGTCCATGTCCTTGGGAAGGCCGTAGAGCTTCCCCTCGTACGTGTACAGATCCTTCAGGGCTTTCGGGTAGGCGTCCAGATCGACGCCGTCCCCGGCGAACTCCTCGTCCAGCGGCAGGATCACGCCGTTGGACGCGTAGAGCTGGAACTGGGGGCCGTTCATCCAGAAGACATCGGGCGCGGAACCGCCGGTGACCGCCGTCTTGAGCTTGTTCCAGTAGTCGGGCCACGGGGTGAGCTGCACCTGCACCGTCACCCCCGGGTGCTCCTCGGTGAACTCCCGGCCCAGCTCCTCCATCACCTTCTTCTGGTTGTTGTCCCAGACCGCGTACGAGAGCCGTACCGATCCGTCCCCGCCCCCGCCGCCGGAGCCCCCGCCGCTCGAACAGCCGGAGGCCGCCAGCACCACCCCCAGCACAGCCGCACAGAAACGCGCCGACTTCCGCATACCGGACCTCCTCATGTACGAGGCGCACCCGGCGCCACGCCCGACGGCAGCCCCCGGGACGGCGCAACGCATCGTCAGGGCCGCGAAGTTGTACTAATCATGGAGACCAGGGAAAGTAAGTCAAGACCTGTGCGTGTTACGGGAACGGACATCTCCGCGACCCGCAGACCCCGCGCGCGGTCAGCGGCGGTCCGGCAGAAAGCTCTCGGGCGGGGCGATCTCCCCCGAGGCGCGCAGTCCCTGTTCGACATGGTCCAGCGCCAGCCGCAGCGCTCCCAGCGCCACCCCCTCGTCGCCGAAACCGGACACCCTGACCTCGGGCGTACGGATGCACCAGCGGTCCAGTTCGCGGCGCAGCGGTTCGACGATGAGATCGGCCGACCGGGAGAACCCGCCCCCGATCACCACCAGTTCGGGATCGAGGGTGAGGACGAGGGCGGAGGCGCCCACGGCGATGTCGCGGACGTAGCGCCGTACGGCCGCCTGCGCCTTGCGGTCGCCGTCACGGGCCGCCGCGAAGACGTCCTCCGCCGCCGCGTGCGGATCGTCCCCGCCGTCGGAGCGGGAGGTCCCGCCCGGCCAGGACCGCAGATGGTCCGGCGCCCTGGTCCAGCCGGCCGCGGGCAGCGCCCCGATCTCGCCCGCCGCGTTCCCGAACCCCCGGTGGAGCTTCCCGTCGATGATCAGTCCGGTGCCGGTACGCAACCCCGCGAGCAGGAACACCACGTCCTTGGCGTGCCGGGCCACCCCGCGCCAGGACTCCGCCAGCGCCGCGAGCTTGCTGTCGTTCTCCACCAGGATCGGCCCGGCCACCAGGGCGCCGACATGGGCCGCGACATCCAGCCCCGTCCACTCGGGCAGCGCCTCCGAGAGCATCACCCGGCCCGTCCCGTCGACCAGCCCCGTGGTGGCGACCCCGGTCACCCACACCCCGGTGGCGGCGGTGCCCGACCCGGTGAGCGCCGCGCGGACGGCCCGGTCCACGGCGGCCAGCCGTTCGGTGCGCCCCATCGACGGGGTGACGGAGACCCGGGCGCTGTGCTGGACCTCGCCGTCCAGGTCCGCCACCAGGGCCAGTACCTTGTGGCCTCCGATGTCGACGCCGAGCACCCGGCCGGCGTCCGCGCGGAAGCGGTAGCGGCGCGCGGGGCGCCCCACCGCGCCCGCCGTCGGCGCCGCCTCCACCACCCAGCCGCGCTCCAGCAGCTCCCGGACCACGTCCTCGGTGGACGCGCGCGACAGGCCCGTACGCCCGGCGAGTTCGGTGAGCGTGAGCCCCGGTCCGCCGCGCAGGGCCCCGATCGCGGCCAGCGCGTTGAGCCTGCGGAGCTGGGAGAGATCTCCGCCGCCCGGATTTTCGGTCATGACACACCCTTGAGGTCAAACTCGAAACGGCTAATAATAAGGGATTCCTGTGTAACTCTTGAAGGGGATCCCATGTCTGCGGTGACTCTAGCCCTCGTCGGTTCCGGTCTGCGCGGGCAGACGTACGCCCGCCACGCGGTGGCGTCCGGCCTGGGCCGGGTGACCGCCGTGGCCGAACCGGACCCGTACCGCAGGGCGGCCGCCGCCGCCGAGTTCGGGGTGCCGGCCGAGCGGGTGTACACCGACTGGACGGAGCTGGCACGCCACCCCCGGGTGGCCGACGCCGCGATCGTCGCCACCCAGGACCGGTTGCACACCGACCCCACGGTCCGGCTGGCCGATCTCGGCTACCACATCCTGCTGGAGAAGCCGATGGCCACCGCCGAGGCGGACGCCGTCGCGATCGCCGAGGCCGCCGAGCGCAACCAGGTGCTGCTGGCCGTCTGCCATGTGCTGCGCTACACCCCGTACACCCGGACCCTGCGCGGGCTGCTGGAGTCCGGCGCGATCGGCCGGCTGGTCAGCGTCCAGCACCTGGAGCCGGTCGGCTGGTGGCACCACGCCCACTCCTTCGTCCGGGGCAACTGGCGCCGCCAGGACACCTCGGCCCCCATGCTGCTGACCAAGTCCTGCCACGACATCGACTGGTTGATCCATCTCTTCGGCGAACTGCCCGACCGGGTCGCCTCCTTCGGCGGGCTGACCCACTTCCGCGCGGAGGACCGGCCGGAGGGCGCGGCCGACCGCTGCCTGGACTGCCCGCTGGAGCCGTCCTGCCCGTACTCGGCGAAGCGGCTCTACCTCGGCTGCCTCGGCAACCCGGACGACGAGTTCTGGCCGCTGTCGGCGGTCACCGAGGAGCACACCGAGACGGCGGTGCTCGACGCGCTCCGTACCGGCCCGTACGGCCGGTGCGTCTACGCCTGCGACAACGACGTGGTCGACCACCAGGTCGTCAACATGGAATTCCCCTCCGGCGCGACCTGCTCCTTCACCATGAGCGCCTTCACCCCCATGGAGCACCGCCGCACCCGGCTGCTGGGGACGCACGGATTCGTCGACGGGGACGGGCACACCCTGCGGGTGGTCGACTTCCGTACCGGCGAGGAGCGGACCGTCGAGGCGGACCCCGAGGCGGACCCCGAGGCGGGCGCCGCGGTGGGGCCCTCCGCCGAGGACGGCCACGGCGGGGGCGACGAGGCGCTCACCGAAGCCTTCCTCACCGCCGTCGCCACCGGCGACGCCTCGGCGCTGCGCTCCGACGCGGCCGAGAGCCTGGCCACCCACCGGGTGGTGTGGGCCGCCGAACGCGCCAGGGTCGCCGGTACGGTCGTCCGGCTCGACGAGGCCGCACCGCTGACGACGGCCTGACGGAGCCCGGGCGTACGCCCCTGCGCGCGGCGACCACGCGTCACGGCCCCGGGACGCGCTCGATCCGCAGATGCCGGGGCCCGCGCAGGATCGGGCTGCGGCGGTACGGCGGCGGGTCCTCGGCCGGCCGGAAGTCCCGCAGCCTCGGCAGGAGCGTGTGCAGGGCGAGCTGGGTCTCCAGACGGGCGAGCGGCGCCCCGAAGCAGTTGTGGACACCGCTGCCGAAGCCGAAGTGCTGGTTGTCCGCACGGGCCGGGTCGAAGCGGTCGGGCCGGTCGAACCGGCGCGGGTCCCGGTTGCCCGCGGCGAGGACCAGGATCAGCGGCGCGCCCTTGGGGACGGTGACGTCCGAGACCTCGACATCGGTGAGCGGGGTGCGCTGCGGAAGCAGGTGCACGGGAGGCTCGTACCGCAGCAGCTCCTCGACCGCGCCGGGCATCAGCTCGGGGTTCTCGCGCAGCCGCCGGCAGGCGTCGGGGTCGCGCAGGAGGGTGAGCGCCCCGTTGGTGATCAGGTTGACCGTCGTCTCGTGCCCGGCGATGAGCAGCAGCGTCGCGGTCGCCATCAGCTCGCTGCGGGTGAGGCGCCCGTCCGGACCGGAGTCGTGGACGAGCGCCGAGAGCATGTCGTCCGACGGGTCGCCACGGCGCTTGTCGGCCAGGTCCCCGAGGTACATCCCCATCGCCTGCCGGGCCTGGAGACCCGCCTCGCGGTGGGCCTCCTCCTCCTTGCCGGGCTTCAGGTCGAGACTGGCGATGATCTCGTCGGTCCAGCCGCGGATCCGGGGCACGTCCTCGTGCGGCACCCCCAGCAGCCGGCAGATCACGGTGACGGGGAGGGGGTAGGCGAAGTCGTCGACCACGTCGATCCGGTCCTTGTCCCGGAACTCCGCGGCCAGTTCCTCGGCGATCCGGGCGATCTCGCCGCTCAGGGCGTCGATCCGGCCGGGGGAGTGCGGCGGCCCGAACGGCCGCATCGCGATACGGCGGAGCCGGTCGTGCTCGGGGTCGTCGAGACCGATGAAGGCGGCCAGTTGCGTGTTCCTCCTGAGCAGCGGGACGGTGTCCGGGTCGGCGCGGTTGCTGCTGTCCGAGCTGATCCGCGGATCGTGGAGCAGCGCGGCGATGTCGTGGTACGAACCCACCAGATAGCTGCCGTTGGCCTGGCGTGCCACCCCGTTCTCACGGAGTTCCGCGTAGAGGGGATAGGGGTCGGCGCGGTTCGCGTAGTCCGTGATGCGTTCGAAAAGGGTGTCCGCGGACATGGGCGGGGCTCCTCAGGGACGGTGGGCGACGGCGGCGGGCGGTGCGTCACGGACCAGGGTCAGACGCCGGTCCGGCAGATGACCGGTGAGCGCCACGGTCGGCCCGTGCGACAGCATCCGGGGATCCGGTACGTCGGAGGGGACGGGCGCGGCCGACTCGGGCCGGTCGGCGGCGCCGCGGCCCGGCGGGAAGGGGGCCGCCGTCTCGATGAGGTGCTGGTAGTGCTCCAGCCACTTGGCCCGGTTCACACTCACCGCCGCGGTGACCCGCCCCCGGTAGCCGTAGACCGCGACGAGCCGGCCCTCCCGCAGCGACCCCTGTGCGATGACCACATGGTCGGAGAAGGTCGGTACGCCGACGGACTTGATGTTGAGGCCGAACTGACTGGACCAGAAGGAGGGCACCGCCAGATGCGGGCGCCTCTCCGGTCCCGGGCTGACCATGTTGTGGGCCGCGACCTCGGCCTGGGCGACCGCGTTGCCCCAGTGCTCCAGCGCGAGCATCTGGTATTCGAACAGCGGGTGCGGGAAACGGGCCACGTCACCGGCGACGAACACGTCGTCCGTGACGATCCCGTACATGTTGAAGGCGCGGCACCCCGCGTCGCACGCCAGGCCCCGTTCCCCGGCGGCCAGCCCCGACCCGGCGAGCCACTCGGTGTTACGGACGGCGCCCAGCGCGACCACGGCGACATCGGCGTCGATCCGGCCGCCGTCGGAGAACTCGGCGCCCGTCAGCCGCCCGTTCCGGCCCGTCAGCGCGGTGACCGTCACATCGCAGCGCAGATCGACGCCGTGCGCCCGCTGCATCCGGGCGGCGAACGCGCCGAGCGTGCCGCCCAGCGCGCCGACCAGCGGCGAGGGCCCGCGCTCGGCGACCGTCACCTCCAGACCGCGCTCCCGGCAGGCGGAGGCGATCTCCGAGCCGGTGAACCCGGCGCCGATCACCAGGACCCGGCGCGGCCCCGCGTCGAGCCGGGCCGCGAGCGCCGCGGCGTCCTCGGCCGTACGGAGCGTCAGGACGCCGTCGAGCCGAGCCTCCGCCGGGTTCGGCCAGGGACGGGCGCGGGTCCCGGTGGCGATCAGCAGCCGGTCGTACGGGAGCCGTTCGCCGTCCGCGAGGATCACCCGCTTCTCGACGGGGTCGACCCCGGTGGCCCGCACCCCGAGCCGCCAGCGGGCGTCCACCTCGCGGCGGGCCGGCAGCCCGACGTCGTCGGCGCCCGTCCGCCCGAGCAGCACCTGCTTGGAGAGCGGCGGCCGGTCGTACGGAGGCCGCGTCTCCTCCCCGACCAGTGTCAGCGACCCGGTGAAGCCCTCGTCGCGCAGCGTCTCGGCGGCCCGCAGACCGGCCAGCGACGCCCCCACGACGACGATCCGGCCCGGCCGCGGTTCACCCTTCACCGGGACCCGCCCGCCCACCGACGAGGATCGCCTGCACCGGACAGGCCGCCGCCGCCCGGTGGACGCGCTCGCGCTGACCGTCGGGGACGGCGGGTGTGAACATCAGGGCCTCCTCGCCGTGCAGCTCGAACACCTCGGGAGCGAGGAACGCGCACTGCGCGTACCCCTGGCAGCGATTGAGGTCCACAACGATCTGCATCCAGGTCCACTCCTCCGCGTGTCGCCCGCAGTCTCCGTCTTACGGCCTGCGGGCAGGAGGCGCGAGCGGTACTGGGCCAAGGGGGAGCACGGGGGACCGCGACGGACCCCGGGGCCGGTGCGGGCCGCGTCGGGGCGGAGCGCGCCGGCCCGTCCGGAGTGTGATCGGGGCCGGGGGAGCGGGTGTTCGCCCCCTGAGAGGTGTCAGCCGGTGGTGAACAGCAGCTCCGCCAGCGGGTCCTCGCCCAGGAACGCGGCCAGTTGGGCGCGGTCCGGTGCGGTGGCGGGGCCTCGGCGGCCCACCGCGTAGGCCGCCGCCGCGTTGGCGCCCCGCGCCGCCGTCAGGGGGTCCCTGCCCTGGGCCAGAAGGGCCAGGAACGAGCCCACATGGGCGTCGCCCGCACCGTTGCTGTCGACCGCCCGGACCGGGAAGCCGGGTACGTGCCGGGCGGGTTCCCCCGGGGCGGCCAGCCAGCAGCCGTCCTTGTCAGCCCGTACGATCACCCCCGCGCCCGGCGCCAGCCGTTCCCGCAGCGCCGTCGCGGCCGTCCCCGGGTCGTCGTGGCCGGACATCAGCCGGGCCTCGCGGGCATTGGCGCTCAGCCAGTCCGTACGTTCCAGTACCGGTGCCAGGACCGCGTCGGGAATCTCCGCGACCAGCGGCGCCGGGTCGAAACAGACCGTGACGTCCGGGCCCAGCGCGGCCGTGAACCCCGACAGCAGGGGGCCGCCGGCCGGAATCGCCAGACCGTATCCGGAGAGCTGCACCAGGTCCCCCGGGCGCAGCCCGGCGGCGACGGTGGCGGTGTCCGTCTCCGTGAGGTGGGACTCGACGCCGAAACTGGTGACGAAGGTGCGTTCCCCGCCGCCGTCGATCAGGGCGACGGTGAAGCCGGTGTCGCCGTCGGCGCGGACCGGCAGGAGGACGCCGACGCCCTCGGCGGCGAGCGCCTCGCGGACCAGGTCCCCGTACGGTCCTGTGCCGTGGAGCCCGGCGAAGACCGCTTCCGTACCGAGACGCCGGGCGGCCGCGAGGGTGTTGAAGCCGCCGCCCGCCGTCAGCCGGGCCCCGGAACCGATCACGTCCGCGCCCCGTTCCGGCAGTGCGGGGACCTCGATGACCAGGTCCGCGATGACATTGCCCGCGAGGACCAGACGGCGGCTCACCGGCCGGCCCCGTTCAGTGCGGAGGCGGCCGGGACGCTGTCCTGGGTGCGGCCCAGCCGGCCGAGGAGCGCGTACACCCCGGCGCCGACGGCCATCGAGACGGCCCAGCCCAGACCGTTCACCCCGAGCCAGGTGCCGGCGAGGGGACCGGAGAACCACACGTCCTTCGCGCTCGTCCCCGCCTCGGTGAAGAGCAGACCGGCCACGATGGCCAGTGCCCAGCCGCTGACGGCCGGCAGATGGAAGCCGCCCGTGTACCAGTACCGGCTGCCGCGTGTGGTGTCCATCAGCGCCGCCGGGTCGTAGTCGCGGCCGCGCAGCGAGTCCACCGCGACCACGCCGATCCAGGCCGAGATGGGCACGGCCAGCAGGGTCAGGAAGGTGGAGAAGGGCCCGTAGAAGTCCTTCGCGATCAGCATGAAGTACAGGCCGCCGGCGAACATCAGCACGACGTCGATGGCCACGGCCATCGGGCGCGGCACCCGCAGCCCCAGCGTGATCATGGTCAGGCCGGCGGAGTAGGTGGAGAGATGGTTCGACATCAGCAGTCCGCCGAAGGCCGCGACCAGATACGGGATCGCCATCCAGGACGGCAGCATGGCGTTGATCGCCGCGACGGGGTCGGAGGCGGTGGCGAGCGCCGGGTCACCCGCGGAGAGCAGCGAGCCGAGCGAGATCAGCAGCACGAGCGGGATGCCCGCGCCGAACGCCGACGCCACGACCAGCCGTCGCCCCGGGATCCGGCGCGGCAGGTAGCGCGCGTAGTCGGCGCCCGCGTTGGCCCAGCCGATACCGGTGCCCGCGGCGATGAAGCCGATGCCCGCCACCACTCCGCTGGTCGGTCCGGCCGGGGCGTCGAGCACCTTGGCCCAGTCGACGGTCGCCACCAGGAACCCCATCACGATCAGATTGAGGATCCCGAAGACGACGGTCGCCCACTTGTTGATCCACATGATGGTGGCGTGTCCGAGACCGCTGATCAGCAGTGTGCAGACGATGAAGACCAGCAGACAGACCAGGGTGAGCACGGTGTTCTGGCCGACGCCGAACGCGATGGCCAGCAGCGCCAGCAGGGCGTACGCCGCGGTGGTCGTCGTGATCGTCTCCCAGCCGATCCTGCTGAGCCAGCTGATCAGGGTCGGGCCGGCGTTGCCCCGCTGCCCGAAGACCGCGCGGGAGAGGGTGAGGGCGGGGGCTCCGCCCTTCTTGCCCGCGAGGCTCAACGCGCCGACCAGGGCGAAGGAGCCGAACGAGCCGACCAGGGCGACGAGCGCGGCCTGCCAGATGTTCAGTCCCCGGAAGGCGACGAGCGTGGCACCGAGCGGAAGCCCGAGGATGCTGATGTTGGCGGCGAACCAGGTCCAGAACATCTGACCTGCGTGGCCGTGTCGTTCGGCATCCGGGACCGGTTCGATCCCTCGGGTTTCCACGGAACCGACAACGTCGTTGGTTCTCGAAACGGTCATCACGGACTTCCTTGCGTGGTGCGAAGAGACGTGTGGGGCAGATGCGGCTATAGGTGCGGGTGCGGGTGCGGGTGCGGGTGCGGAGGTGGTGACCGGGCGGATGCCCGGACGCCTCGACCGCGCGGGCGGTTCAGACGGCGGGCGAGGGCGGAGGGGAGGACGGAGGGGAGGACGGGGCCGCGGGGCCGGAGCCGCGGAGGGCGAGGAGTCGTTCGGTCAGCGGTTCCAGTGCGAGCGCGTTGACGGTACGGAGCGTCCGGACGGCGTCGGCGGGCAGCCCGGAGAGCCCGGCGACCGAGCCCGCCACCGCCCCGGCGATGGCGCCGATGGTGTCGCTGTCGCCGCCCAGGCTGGCGGCGAGCAGCGTGCCGCGCCACGGGTCCCCGCCGGCCACCGCGAGCACGGCGAACGCCGCGGGCACCGATTCCTGGCTGGCGACGCTGGTGCCGACGAGCGCGCAGATCCGGTCCAGGGCCTCGGCCTGCGGTACCCCCTCGACCAGGTGCCACGCCCACTCGATCCGGGCGGCGATGTCCGCCCCGGCGATCCAGTGTCCGCGCCGGGCACCGGCCCGCGCCGCGGCGACGGCGGCGGCGACCGCCTCGTCCAGCGTGCCACCGCCGACCCCGGTGCTCACGGCGGCGGCGACGGCCGCGGCCCCCGCGATGCCCACCGTGGTGTCATGGGTGACCTGGCAGGACTCCACGACACGGTCGAGGAAGTCGGCCTGCGGCTCGGCCGGGAAGGCGATGCCGACCGGGGTGACCCGCATCGCGGCGCCGTTGGTGGAGCCGTACCGCCCGGCCTCCGAGGCCGGTACGCCCCGGGCGACGGCGTCCAGCGCGGCCTTGGTGGAGGGGCCCAGGAGATCGAAGGACCCCTTGGCCTTCATCTCCTTCTCCCAGGCGAGGAGTGACTGGGCGAGCCGGAGCGGATCGATCCGGCCGTTCCCCTCGGCGATGAGCTGTCCGACGATGACCGCCTGGTCGGTGTCGTCGGTGACCGATCCGGCGGGCATGCCGGCGCTGACCGGGTTGTCGGGCAGGGCGGGTTCGAAGCCGGTGACGGTTCCGTAGACCCGTACGACGTCCTCCCGGGACATGAGCTGCGTGGGCATGCCCAGCGCGTCGCCGAGGGCGAGTCCGTAGTAGGCGCCCAGGGCGCGGTCGAGCTGGTGGTTCACGAGTGGCCTCCTCGGCCCGAGCGGACGTGCAGTTGGAACCGGACCGGGTCGAGCAGGCTGGTGACCTGCTCGACGACCGAGCCGTCGGTGGCCCGGTAGACCTGGGCCAGGTGGAGGAACGATTCACCGGGGGAGCGGTTCAGCAGGTCGGCCTCCGCCGTGTCGAGCCCCCGGACCGACACCAGGCCCTCGCCGGAGTCGGTGACCCGGCCCGCGGCGACCAGCGCCGTACTCAGCGAGCCGCCGCCCAGGCCGCGCAGCGGAAGACCGGCCAGCTCCCCGACGGCGGGGACCCGGCTGCGTTCGAGCGAGACGCCCCGGCCGTCGGGCAGGCGCCTGACCCGGTCGAGCGCGATGAACGCGTCCGACCCCAGGCCAAGCTCCCCGGCCAGTTCCCGGTCGGTCACCTCCTCGAAGCGCAACACCTCGACCGGCAGCTCGATGCCCTGTTCGGCGAGTGCCTGGGCCCAGCCGAGACGGTTGTCCAGGGGCGTACCGTCGAAGGTGACGAATGAGCCGATTCCGGCGTGGGTCGAGATCAGGCCCTGTTCGCCGAGGACCTGGAGCGCCTGGCGCAAGGTGGTGCGGCTGACGCCGAACCGTTGGGTCAGGGCGTGCTCCCCGGGCAGTCTGACGCCGTCCGAGTGCACGCCGGAGCGGATCTCGTCGGCGAGAACGCGGGCGATTCGATAATGCTTCTGTACCTGTCCAGGCATGTCTAGAACGTACGCGCGCCCTCCCCTCCAGGTCCATGACCGTGACCGAATCTTTGCGTACGGCGGCAGCCCTCCTGCGGCCCTCCAGGACCGGTACAACCATCCGCAGCGATCGCGGGTCACACCCCGTGGAAGCAATCCGCTCCCACGGGACACGAGGGGGAAGTATGCGACTCACCCGCAGCATCGCCACCGCCGGCGCCTTGACCGCACTGGCGGTGGGGGCCACGACCGCGCTCAGTGCCACCGCCTCCGCAGCACCCAACACCACTCCGCAGGCCGTCTGCGGCAGCGCCTACAAGACCGTGAACTCGGCGGCCGTCGGCTCCCGGGGCACCGTCTATCTGACGTACAACTCCGCGAACGGCAAGAACTGCGTCGCGACCATCCGCACCAACCCGGGCACGGCCACCTACATGGCCGCGTACGTCTACGTCCCCGACACCGAGGAGTGGGCCGGGGACGACGGCAACTTCACGTCGTACGCCGGACCGGCCTCCGTCTACGGCAAGGGCCACTGTGTGAGCTGGGGCGGCAGCATCGACAACGTGTACGTGTCGGTGGAGAACTCCAACTGTTCGGCGCTGAAGGAGCACCGGGTCACCGGAGTCCGCTGACCGGGCCCCGCCCGGCCTCCTGCCCGGCCGTGAGCCGCCGGCCGTAAGTAATGAGCCCGTGAGCCATGAGCCACCAGCCGTGAGCCATGAGCGTCCGAGCCGCCGCCTCCCTGCGTCCGATTCAGGGGGGCGGCGGCGCGCGCGTCACGCGTCACGCCTCACGCCCCGTTCCCGGGCGGCCCGCCCCTGAAGGGCGTATGTCCCACACGCTCGTCGCATCGGGTGTATTTCCGCGCCGGGCGCCGCCGGAGCCGTGTCCTCACCGTACGGCGGGCTGTTGAACCTCCGGCCCGTCGGGAGCGACATCGGTGCGGAAGGGGTCGGGGTGGAGGTCATGGAGGTCAGCGGCGTACGCCATGCCTACCGTCGCCGGCGCCCGGTCCTGCGCGGTGTGGACCTGCGCCTGCGCGAAGGGGTGCTGGCCGGCATCGTCGGGGAGAACGGGTCGGGCAAGACCACCTTGCTGAAGATCCTCTCCGGTGAGCTGCGGGCGGACCACGGCACGGTCCGCCACCACGGCAGGTTCGGCTACTGTCCACAGGCCGCCGTCCTCGACGACGCCCTCACCGTCCGCCAGCACCTGGAGTTCTTCCGTACCGCCTACGACCTCCCGGATCTGCGCCACGCCGAGGAGATCATGGACCGGCTGCGCCTGCGCGCGTACGAACACCACCGCGCGGGCACACTCAGCGGCGGCACCCGCCAGAAACTCAACCTCACCCTGGCCCTGATGCACGACCCCCAGGTGCTGCTGCTGGACGAGCCCTACCAAGGCTTCGACTGGGAGACCTACCAGCGCTTCTGGGACCTGGCCGGAGTGCTGCGCCGGCAGGGCCGCTCCGTCCTGGTCGTCTCCCACCTCGCGTACGACACCGGGCGGCTGGACGAGCTGTGGCGCCTGGAGGGCGGTCTGCTCCACCCCGTACCGCGGGAGCCGGCTGGATGACGGGGTACCGCCATCGGCGGCCGTTCGTCACCGCCGCCCGCTACGCGCTCACCGAGCACCTGCGCAACCGTTTCGCGATGGTCCTCGTCGTCGGCTTCATCCCGCTGTGGACCGCACTGGCCTACGGGTCGATCCCCGACCGGAGGATCCGGTTCGAACTGCGCGCCACCGGGGAGGTGCTCACCCCCCGCGGCAACGAGCTGACCGAGATCACCGGCGCCCTCAACGCCGTCACACTCATCGTCGGCTTCATGATGTTCGCCGCGGCCTTCTCCGGCGGTACGTTCGACCGCCGTCTGGCCCTGGCCGGCTACCCCCGCGCCCAGCTCCTCCTCGCCAAGCTCACCTCGCTCGTCCTGGCCTCGGCGGTCGTGGCCGTGTACGCCACCCTCCTCACCCGGCTGCTGTGGGCACCCCGTCAGCCGGTCCTGCTGGCCGCCGCCTTCTTCTGCGCCGCCCTGACCTACGGCGCCATCGGTGTCGCGCTGGGCTCCCTGCTGCGCAAGGAGGTCGAGGGCATGTTCGCCATCGTCATGATCTCCGTCATCGACCTGGCACTCCAGAACCCCATCGCCAGCTCCGGTTCCGACAGCCCCGTGGTGAGCTTCCTGCCGTCCTACGGCGCCATGCAGGCCGCCAGCGCCGCCGGGTTCTCCACCACCGTCCTGACCGGCCACCTCGGCATCCAGATGCTCTGGTTCCTGGCCGTCGCCCTCGTCGGCCTCGCCGCCTTCCACCACCGCACGCGCAACGCCCTCCCGCACGGTGGCGGCCTTGCTCGTCGCACGACCGGCGATCTAGGATGAATGCGCTTTCATAGCGGTTCGGTGAGAGGCATCGACGCGTACCCGGGTACGGCGAGAAGAAGCAGAAGAAGCGGACGGTCGGTCGAGTGAGCGCGCCCACGGTATACGACGTCGCCGAGCGGTCGGACGTCTCCATCGCCACGGTCTCCCGGGTCTACCGCAACCCCGGATCCGTCCGCGCCACCACCCGCGAGCGGGTCCTGGAGGCGGCCCGCGAGCTGGGTTACGTACCCAGCGGGAGCGCCCGTGGACTGGCCAGCCGCACCACCGGGGTGCTCGGTCTCTGCTTCCCCGACTACGCCGACCCCGACGCCGAGGCCGACGCGGAGGCGGAGGGCGACGCCGACGACGCGGTGATGCTCTACTCCGACCAGATCATCCGCGGCATGGAGCGGGCGGCACGGCGCCACGGGTACGCGCTGCTGATCGCCGCCTCGCTGGAGGGCGGCCCCGAGAGCCTGGTCGCGAAGGTCGCGGGCCGGGTCGACGGCTTCGCCGTCCTCGCGCGGACGGTGCCGACCGAGGATCTCGAAGTGATTTCCAGCCGGCTGCCGATCGTGATGCTCGCCGGGCCCCGCGAGATCGACCATCTGGACCACATCATGGTCGCCAACGCCGACGGGGAACGGGCGCTCACCCGCCATCTGATCGAGGACCACGGGCTGCGCCGCCTCGCGTTCGTCGGCGGCGAGGCCGAGTCCCCGGACGCGGAGGCGCGGTTCTCCGGTTTCCGGGAGGCGTGCGGGGAGGCCGGACTGCCGGTGCCGGACGCGCCCGATCTACGGGTCGGGATGATGACCAGGGCCGAGGGCGCGCGGGCCGCCGAGGCCCTGCTCGACCGGCCCGGCGACCGGCCGGAGGCGATGCTCTTCGCCAACGACCAGATGGCGGTGGGCGCGCTGCGGGCGCTGGACCGGCGTGGTGTACGGGTCCCCGCGGACATCGCGGTGACCGGGTTCGACGGGATTCCGCTGGGCCGGATGGTGCAGCCCGCGCTGACCACCGTGCGGCAGCCGATCCGCCAACTCGGCGAACAGGCGGTGGAGTTGCTGGTCCAACGGCTGGGCGACAGCGGCCGCGACCCGGTCTCGCTGACCCTGCCGGTCTCCGTCGTACGGCGTGCGAGCTGCGGCTGCGGCTGACGGGACCGCAGGGCGCCGGCGGGGCGTCAGCAGGGTGCCGGCAGGGCGTCGCCGGGGCATCGTACGCCTTGATCCAGCCATGTCCGGGCTCTGAACTCCGCGCGTCCTCGGGGGGCTTCCTTCCGCCCGTCCTCCGGCTCTCCGTCGTCCGTTTTCCATGGGTTCCACCGCCTTCCACGGCGCCCATATCGCCCTTTCCCGGCGGCGCGTACCGTCGGGTGCGTCGTCGTGCCCGGTGTCCGCCACGTGTTCCGCACGTTGCACGAGTGTGACCCAGCAGCCTCTTGCGCATTTCCAGCCACCTGGCGCAGAGTGATGTATGCGCTTACAGGCAGCGCATACATCCGGATTGCTCAAGGAGGAGCCCTCCATGTCCCGCACCGCCGCCAGAACCGTTTCGGCCGGTATCGCAGTCGCTCTCGCCTTCGGCATCACCGCATGCGGCGGATCGGGCGGCGGTGACGTCGCCGCGGACGCGAAGCAGACGCTCACCGTCTGGGCCATGGGGGCCGAGGGCGAGAAGCTCGCGGAGGTGGCCGAGGAGTACACCGAGGCCAACCCGAACATCACCGTCAAGGTGACCCCGGTCGGCTGGGACGTCGCCCACCAGAAGCTGGTCTCCGCGGCGGCCGCCGGCACCCTGCCGGACGTGGCGCAGATGGGCGGCAGTTACCTGGGCGAGTTCGCGGAGCTGGGTGTGCTGGAGCCGGTCGACACCAAGACCTTCGACGAGAAGGACTTCTTCCCCTCCGGCTGGCAGCAGGGCGAGGTGGACGGCCAGGCGTACGGCGTGCCGTGGTACGTCGACACCCGCGTCCTCTACTACCGCACCGACCTGGCCGAGAAGGCCGGGATCGACAAGGCTCCGGCCACCTGGCAGGAGATGCGAGACCTCGCCACCGCCTACCAGCAGAAGGCCGGCACCAAGTGGGGCCTGTCCATCCAGCCCAGCGGCCTGGACACCGTGCAGAACTTCTACTCCTTCCTCTACTCGGCCGGCGGCGAGATCGTCGACGCCAAGGGCGAGGCGGTCATCGACAGCCCCCAGGCCGTCAAGGCGCTGAAGGAGTACGGGACGTACTTCGACAAGGGTCTGTCGAACAAGTCCGTGCAGCCGGGCTACGACGTGGTGAAGGACTTCGGCAACGGCCGGGTCCCGATGTTCTTCGGCGGCCCCTGGCACGTCACCCTGCTGAACGAGGGCCAGCCGGGGATCGCGGGCAAGTGGGCGGTGGCCAACGTGCCCGCCGACGCGTCCTCCGTCTCGATGGCCGGCGGATCGTCCCTGGTGATCTCCAAGGACAGTGAGCACAAGGCCGCGGCGACCGAGTTCATCTCCCACCTGACCGCCACCAAGGGCCAGGCCGACTGGTACGAGCGCACCAAGGACCTGCCGGCCAACACCGCCGCCTGGACCTCCGGCGACCTCGCCGACGACGCCACCCTCCAGGTCTTCAAGAAGCAGATGGACACCGCCAAGGCAGCCCCGTCGCTGGCCCGGTGGACGGAGATCACCGACAAGGTCGACCAGGCCATCGCCAAGGTGACGCAGGGCAAGGCGTCCGCCGAGGACGCGCTGAAGACCGCGCAGTCCCAGATCGAAGGGCTCGTGAAGTAGGCGCCATGAGCACCACGACCGGAAAGGCCGCACAGGCGGCCGGGGCGCGGCCTGGAACGGGGGCTCTCCCGGCCCCGGTCCCGGCCGACGGGCCACAGGGGGCGCGAAGGCGCCGGAAACACTCGACGGGCGTGCAGAACGTGGCCGGCTGGCTGTTCTCCACCCCCTTCCTGGTGCTCTTCCTGGTCTTCATGGCCCTCCCGATCCTCGCCACGCTGGCGATGAGCTTCACCGACTTCGGGCTGCGCAACGTCACCCGCCCGCTGGACGCGGAGTTCATCGGCTTCGAGAACTACGTCAAGCTCTTCCAGGACGACAAGTTCCTCACCTCGCTCTTCAACACGGCGTACTTCGTGGTCGTCGGTGTGCCGCTGACCGTCCTCCTCGGACTGGTCGTCGCCGTCCTGCTCAACAACGGCATCGACCTGGCGCGCACCTTCTTCCGCGTCGGCTTCTACGCCCCCGTGGTCACCACCATCGTCGCGGTCGCCGTGGTCTGGCGGTTCGTGCTCGATCCGAGCGACGGTCTCATCGCGGGGCTCTTCTCCGAAGTGGGCCTCACCGCACCGGACTTCCTCGGCTCGGAGACCCTGGCCATGCCCTCGATGATCGCGATGGCGGTCTGGCGGAATCTGGGCACGGTCATGGTGCTCCTCATCGCCGGACTCCAGGCGGTCCCCACCGAGGTACGGGAGGCGGCGCGGCTGGACGGGGCGGGCATCTGGCAGGAGTTCCGCCGGATCACCGTTCCGCTGCTGCGGCCCACCCTGCTCTACGCCACGGTCATCACCACGATCGGCTATCTCAACGTGTTCGAGGAGCCGTTCGTGATGACGCAGGGAGGCCCCTCGGACGCCACCCTCACCGTGTCCCTGAACATGTATCGCGAGGGCTTCAACTTCTTCCACATGGGCTATGCGAGCGCCATGGCGTACGTCCTCTTCGTGGTGATCATGGGCATCACGGTGCTCCAGCTCCGACTGCTGAAGGACAACACGAAATGAGCGCCACCCGCGCACCGGGCGCCGCGGTGACGGCGCCGCCGCGCCCCGATCCCCACGAGCCGGCCCGGCCCGCCGGCCGCCGCCCCCGGTCCGTGCGGCGGCTCCTCGTCCACGCGCTGCTCGCCCTCGGACTGCTCGTCATGTCGGCGCCGTTCCTCTGGATGGCCCTGTCCGCCTTCAAGACGACGGGCGAGCTGACCGCCGCGCCGCCCGTGTGGATCCCGACCGAGTGGACCCTGGACAACTTCCGGGAACTGCTCGACAAGCTCGATCTGCCGCTCCACTTCATGAACTCGCTGATCGTGGCGGTCCTCGTGACCGTGTCGAACCTGGTGTTCTGCTCGATGCTCGGGTACGCCCTGGCCAAGCTGCGCTTCACCGGCCGCGACAAGATCTTCGGACTGGTGCTCGGCGCGCTCATGGTGCCCGGCAACCTGATGCTGCTCCCGCTCTTCGTGCTGATGAGCAAGATGAGCCTGATCGACTCGTACGCGGCTCTGGTCCTGCCGTTCGCCGCCGGGGCGTTCGGGGTCTTCCTGATGCGGCAGTTCATGCAGTCGATCCCGGACGAGCTGCTGGAAGCGGCCCGGATGGACGGCGCCGGGGAGTGGTACATCTTCTGGCGGATCGTGATGCCCCTGGTGAAGCCCGCCCTGGCGACGCTCTCCATCTTCACCTTCCTCGGCTCCTGGAACAACTTCGTCTGGCCGCTCATCGCCACCAACGACCCCGACAAGTACACCCTCCCCGTCGCCCTGGCCACGTTCGCCACCGACCCCAACAAGGCGGGAGGCTCCAACGGCATGCTGATGGCCGGTTCCTTCCTGATCGTGCTGCCGGTCCTGGTGGTGTTCATCGCCCTCCAGCGGCACTTCACCCAGGGCATCGCCACCGCGGGCATGAAGTAGTCCCGCCCGGCCCCGCCCCGCCCGGCCCCCGCCCGTCAACCCTCCACGCACCGGAAAGACATCTCGCGATGACGCACACCCAGGTCCCGTTCCCCGAAGGCTTCCTGTGGGGCGCCTCCACGGCCGCCCACCAGATCGAGGGCAACAACACCAACAGCGACTGGTGGGTCAAGGAACACACCGCGGGCACCCACATCCAGGAGCCCAGCCTGGACGCCTGCGACAGCTACCACCGCTGGCGCGACGACATGGACGTACTGGCCGGACTCGGCTTCACCGACTACCGCTTCTCCATCGAGTGGGCGCGTATCGAACCGGCCGAGGGCCGCTTCTCCCGCGCCGAACTCGCCCACTACCGACGGATGGTCGAGGGCGCCGTGGAACGCGGTCTGCGCCCGATGGTCACCCTGCACCACTTCACCGTGCCGCAGTGGTTCGAGGAGCGCGGCGGCTTCACCGCCGACGGCGCCACCGAGCTCTTCGCCCGGTACGTCGCCGCCTGCGCGCCCGTCATCTCCGAGGGCGTCCGCCATGTCTGCACCATCAACGAACCCAACATGATCGCCGTCATGGCGGGCCAGGCCAGGCGCGGCGACATCGGCTTCCCGCCGGCCGGACTGCCCACCCCGGACGAGGAGACCACGCACGCCGTGATCGCCGCGCACCACGCGGCGGTCAAGGAGGTCAGGGCGATCAACCCGGACATCCAGGTCGGCTGGACCGTCGCCAACCAGGTCTACCAGGCCCTGCCCGGCGCCGAAGAGGTCACCGCCGCCTACCGGCACCCCCGTGAGGACATCTTCATCGAGGCCGCCCGCGGCGACGACTGGATCGGTGTGCAGTCCTACACCCGGACCAGGATCGGCGCCGACGGCCCGGTCCCCGCCGACGAGAACGCCGAGCGCACCCTCACCCAGTGGGAGTACTACCCCGCGGCGGTGGGCCACGCGCTGCGCCACACCGCCGAGGTCGCCGGCCCCGGACTGCCGCTGATCGTCACCGAGAACGGCATCGCGACCGAGGACGACGACCGCAGGATCGACTACTACACCGGCGCCCTGAACGAGGTCGCCGCCGCCCTCCAGGACGGTCTGCGCATCGAGGGCTACCTCGCCTGGAGCGCGCTGGACAACTACGAATGGGGCTCCTACACGCCGGCGTTCGGCCTGATCGGCTGGGACCCGGAGACCTTCGAGCGGCTGCCGAAGCCGTCCGCCGGCTGGCTGGGCGCGATGGGCCGCACCCGCACACTCCCGCGGACCGCCGGCTGACCCCTCCCCACCGACCGGGAGCCTCCTGACCGGCTCCCGCCCGTACGGGGACCGGCGCCACCTGACAGTCCGCCGGTCCCCGTACGGTTCCGTACGGTTCCGTACGCCTCCGTACGACGACCACATCCGTACCGGATCACACCGCGCGTCACACCGGATCACACCGCGCACGCCACGGAACTTCCCCGTCCCCCTTCTGCCCTCAGGAGCTGGATCGTCATGGACCGTCGCACCTTTCTCACCGCCGCCGGGAGCGGAGCCGCCGCTCTGTCCCTCGGCGCCGCCTCCGCCCCCTCGGCACTCGCCGCCCCCGCCGCGCGGGACGCCGCCGCACCCCCGCTGATGCGCTGGTTCCGCGACACCTACCGCTCCATCGAGGCGATGACCACCGACCTCGGTCTCGCCGTCGACAAGATCGACCTCAGCCGGGCCGGCGGCCCCGTCCTCTCCCGCCAGACCTCCCCGACCAACATCGGCTGCGGCCTCTGGTCGACCGTCGCCGCCGGCGGCCTCGGCGTGATCGACCGCACCACCATGGAGCGCCGCCTCGCCCGCACCGTCCAGGCCGTCGAGAAGCTGGAGCGCCACCACGGATTCTGGCTCAACTGGTACGACGCGCACGACGGTTCGGTGCTGACCGAGTGGCCGGGAACAGGCGCCCCCGTCCGCCCCTTCCTCTCCTCCGTCGACAACGCCTGGCTGATCACCGGGCTGCGTATCGCCGCCGACGCCGCGCCCGCGCTGCGCCCCCGGATCGCCCGTCTGCTGGCCACGGCCGACTGGTCGTACTACTACACCCCCTACGACCCCACCGACCCGGTCGCCGGGCCCGGACAACTGCGCGGAGGTTTCTGGACCGACACCGGGGAGCCGACGGGCCACCACTACGGAGCGCTCAACACCGAGCCCCGTATGGCGAGTTACCTCGGCATCGCGGACGGTTCACTGCCCGGGGAGCACTACTGGCACATGCTGCGCACCATGCTCCCCGAGCACGAGCAGGAACAGCGTCCGGGAGGCCGGTACACGGTCGTCGACGGTGTCCGCGTCTGGCAGGGGCACTACACCCACCGCGGCCGGGCGCTCGTCCCGAGCTGGGGCGGCTCGATGTTCGAGGCGCTGATGGTGCCGTTGTTCGTCCCCGAACCGGAGTGGTCGCCCCGCTCCTGGGGCCTCACCCACCACCGGTACGTCCGCGCCCAGATCGACCACGGCCTGGCGGAGGCGCGGTACGGGTACTGGGGGTTCTCCCCGTCCGACGTCCCCGAGGGCGGCTACCAGGAGTACGGGGTCGACGCGATCGGCATGCAGGTCGACGGGTACGCCTCCAACACCGACCGTACGTACACCACGGACGGGGCTCCGCTGCCGCCGCCGTCCGCGTTCACCAACGGGGTGGTCACACCGCACGCCTCTTTCCTCGCCCTGCCGTACGCGCCCCGCGAGGCGGTCGCCAACCTGAACGCGCTCGACCGTGACTTCGGCGCGTACCACGACGGCTACGGCTTCCGTGACTCCGTCAACGTCTCCACCGGACGGGTCTGCGACTTCGTGCTCGCCCTCGACCAGGGCATGGTCGCGGCGGCGCTGGCGCAGGCGATCCGCCCCGGACTCCTGCAACGGCCTTTCCGCACGGGTGGGTTCCGCACCCGGGTGCGCCCGCTGCTCGCCAAGGAGCGGTTCTCCATCTGACGCGCGGCCCGCGTCGCACAGGTCCAGGAGTCGCGGCGGGGACGGGGTGCGCGCAGAATGAGGGAAATTCCCGGCGTTGGGAGCACACGTGATCGTCCTCGGCATCATCCTGCTGGTCGTCGGTTTCGTCACCAGCATCTCCGTCCTGTGGACCATCGGGATCATCCTGGTCGCGATCGGCGCGATCCTGTGGGCTCTGGGCGCTCTGGGGCACGCGGTGGGCGGCAGACGCCACTACTGGTGACGTTCCCGTCCTCCCCGTTCCTGCCCTTCCGGGGTCCAGTGCGTACGCGCACGGGTGGCTCCCGTTCCGGGACCGGCACCGTACTCCCGGTGCCGGTCCCGGCGCAGGGCCTGGTGGACCGCCCAGACCACGGAGACCAGCGGCACCGCCACGACGGCTCCCACCACACCGGCGGCGATCGCGCCCCCGATCACCGAGAGCGCGACCACGACCGGATGCAGCCGCACCGCCCAGCTCATCACGAGCGGCTGGAGCAGATGGCCCTCGATCTGGCCGATGATCACGATGAGCGCGATCACGGCCGCCGCCACGACCGGGCCCTTCAACGCGAGCGCGACCACCGCGGCGATCGCCAGGGCGACCGGTGACCCGACCAGCGGCACGAAGGTGGCGAAGAACTCCAGCAACGCCAGGGGGAAGGCCAGCGGCACCCCCAGCGCGAGCAGGGCGAGCCCCACGAGTACGGCGTTGGTCGCGGCCACCAGGACGATGCCGTGCGTGTATCCGACGAACGTCGTCCAGGCCGCACGGCCCGTGATCTCCACCCGCCCGCGCACCGCGGCCGGGAGCTGATCGCAGAACCACTGCCACTGGCGTTCGCCCGAGTGGATGAAGAAGACCGAGCAGAACACCGCCAGGGCGAACACCGTCAGGATCTCGATCAGCCGGCCCACCCCGGTGAGCGCCGTGCTGAGCAGGGCCGACCGATGGCTGGACAGGAAGTGCCCCGTCCGGTCCCGGACATCGCTCAGCGCAGTGGGGCTCAGCCGGAACGGCGGCTGCTCCAGCCAGCGTCCGATCCGGGAGAGCCCGTCGCCGAACTGCCGTTCAAGGCCGGCCATCTCTCCCGCCACCACCTCGCCGATCAGCGACAGCACGCCGAGGAGCAGGAGCACGCTGCCGACGAGCGCCACCGCGACGGCGAGCGGCCGGGGCATCACCCGGTCCAGGAGATCCGCCACCGGGCGCAGCATCGCGGCGCCGACGAGCCCGAGGAAGACGGCGACCACGAGATCGTGGAACCGCCCCAGGACGACGAGCACGCCGTACACCAGGGCGGCCACGAGGAGGATCCGCCAGGCGTACGCGGCGCTCTTGCGCAGGACGGGGGAGACACGCGGCTCGCCCGTGGGAACGGCCGCCGCGCGCCGCGCCCCGACGCGCCGGGCCGCGGTTCCGCCGGTACGGCGCGGTACCCGGCGCCGGGCGGCGCGGATCCGCCGCCGCCACCCGGCGCGCGGCGGGGCTGGATCCGGAAGGTCGGGCTGCGGGTGCGATCGGCTGGGCATTCCTTGCTGGTACCAGACGGCGGCACGTCGTCCCGGCTCCCGCGACCGGGTGCGCGCGAAGTCACCCCCACGGACCCCATGGGCGGATCCCCGGAGCGGTCAGGGGCCGCCCCGGCGGGCCCGGGACGGTATCCGGTCAGGCGTGCGCACCGGGTACGGGGGCGTGGGCCAGCAGGTCGGCGTGGCGCTGCTGGAGCAGGCGTTCGTGGGCGGGGGTGAAGTGGCAGCGCCAGATGCCCACCGTGAGGTCGTCGCCGTCCCGCGCGTGGTCGGCGGGGGAGACGGGTGCCGGCAGCGGCGCGCCGGAGGAGGGGGCGCCGACGGCGTTCCGCAGCCGGTCCAGGGCCTCCCGCCGGGCTTCGGCGGTGCCGCCGTGGGCGGGGCCGGCGAGCTCTTCGTGGGTGAGCACGCACACCGCCGGGTGGTGCAGGAGCCATGCGCAGCGGCGGGCGTCCTCCATACCGGGGAAGCCGGGGTCGGTCAGGGCGAGGGTGATGCGGGCGTCCATGCCGGGCAGGGCTCCGACGATGTCGCGGTAGACGAGGTGGTCGGGCAGGGAGCCGACCTCGTCGGCCGGCCCGCAGAGCATCCGGATCTGACTGACGATCCGGTCGCGCACATCGCGGTGGTGGAAGACGACCGGTGGCCGCCCGGTGGCCTGCCAGAGGCGCAGCAGGCCCGCGTCGGCGCACTGGAGGTCGAGGCTGTTGACGTACCAGCAGCCGCGGCCCGGCAGGAGTCCGAGGAGGTCGGCGTCGGGGATCCGGGTCAGCCGGTCCTCCGGACCGGGGCCGACCGGTGAGGCGGCGGTGACGGGCTGCCCCAGCCGTGTCCACCACACCCGCCACAGAGCGCTGACGGCGTCCTGGTAGGCCGTCTCCAGACGGTCCCACTCCCCGTCCTGCCTGCGCAGCAGCAGGGCCGCACGGTCGGGCCCGTACGCGGCGGTCAGCAGCCGGTGGACCTCCCCCGGCCCCGGAGCCTCCCCGGCGCCATCGGGCCGGGGGTCGCTCATCGTGCCGTACGGGGTGTAGCCGAGCGCGGTGGTGACCTGGGCCAGCAGCGGGGTGCCGCTGCCGCGCGGCGAGACGGCGATCACCTGGGGCACTGCCATGGAGCGTCTCCTCGGAGAAGGGGTACGGGTGCCTCGGGCGAGGCGGGGCTCAGCGGACCGGTGTGGCGCGAGGGACGGGAGAGTCGGGAGCGGTGGGCGGTGCGGGCGCCGGGACGGTGCGCGGGGTGAGGAGGAGGTCTTCGTAGACGTGGTGGCGGCGGGTGGTGGTGCGGTGGTGCAGCAGACCGGCGGCGCGGGTGTGCGCGCCGGTGTCGACGAGGGCGCGGGCGAGGGTGTCCTGCACGATCTCCCGTTCGACCCGTACGCCGCCGAGACGGTCGGTCCACTCGGCCGGCCCGGTGAGACGGTCCACCGCGGCGTGGGGGCGGCCGGCCGTGATGTCCGCCAGCGCCTCGACGACGGGGGCGAGGACCTCGTGGTAGTCGGGCCGTGCGTCGGCGGCGGCCCGCCGGGCGAGGGCGTACAGATCGTCGGTGGCGGCCTCGACGGCGAGGGCCAGGGCGAGGTTGAAGGTGTGGAAGACCTCCGCCATCCCGCCGGGGGCCGCCAGCAGCTCCCGGACGTGGTCCGGTTCGCTGCGGTGGGCCGGCCGCTGCCCGGCCAGCAGCAGACGCCAGTTCGTCGCCGCCCGCATGCCCACGTCCGTCCGGTCCAGCACCGCGTCGGCCCGTCCGCGGGCGTCCGCGAAGTCGCCGCAGGCCAGGGACTGGAGGGCGGCGTGCCAGTTCAGATGTCTGAACTGGAGGGCGTGGGGATCGGCCGCCAGCCACCGGTCGAGGAAGGCGGTGGAGACGGGGCCGGCCCCCAGCTCCTGTTCGGCGTGCGCGCGGGCGTGGGCCGCGAGCCCCGAACGCGGACAGTGCGCCAGAGCCGTCCCGGCCAGTTCGTACGCCTCCACCGGCCGGCCCTGTTCGGCGCGGACCCAGGCCATCCGGCTCGTCCACAGCCAACTGTCCGCCCCGGACGCGGCGTACTGCCGCTCGACCAGGGTGTCGCCGTGGGTGCGGTAAGCGGCGTCACCGCACGCGTGGAAGGCGTCCACCAGCAGCCCGGCCACCTCGTCGCCGGGCCAGCGCGCGAAGTGCGTCAGGAGATGGTCGGCGGTCAGCCGGTACTGCCGGTGGGTGTGCAGGAACACGCCGTACACCAGGCTCATCGACCGCTCGCCGGCCGCCCGGGCGTCGCGGTGGGCGACGACGAGTTCGTCGCGCAGCGTCGTGTCGCTCAGCCCGTCACCGGTCGCGAGCATCAGCAGCGCCCGTGCCACGCCGTGAGTCGGGTGTTCCGCCACCCACCGCCGCAGCAGCCCGGGTCCGCGCCCGCTGAGCATCGCCAACTCCCTTACGGCGGGCTGCTCCAGCGACACCTCCGCCCACGCCGGGGCCGTCATGACCGCGTACGTGGCGGGGAGCCCGGACCGGTCGGCATCAGACGGAGGATCGGAACAGCGCGGTGCAGACGATGCCGCTGGTGCCGCACTGGTTGCGGGGCAGACTCAGCGGCAGGCTCGCGTAGTTGCCGCTCGCCGCACCGCTGCCGGCGGCTGTGCCGCCCACGGCATGCGCGTCGCCCTGGTTGACACAGGTGTTGCCGAAGGTCGCGTTCCCGACCCCGATGACGCTCGCGTGCGCGGCCCCGGCCGGAGCCAGCGCGGCCCCCAGCACGGCACCGGCCACCGCCACCCGCCGGCCCGTGAGGCGGGCCCCGTTCTCCGCCTCGCGCCGGGTGTCCCCGGACACCGGACCGTGTTCCTCGCGTACGGCTTTCATCGCACCGTTCCCTCCTCGTGCGCGCCGGATCCGCCATGGTCGGACCCGGCCCGGATCCCGCCCGGAACGAACATCCCGGGCCTCGGTCGGTCAACGAGCGGATCAGGAAGAGGTAGCGGGCGCCGGGTGTCCGTGGCGTGGTGTCCTGGCCGAGGTCACCGCCGGAGCCCTTCGGACCGCTCCAGGGACACGGCCGACCGGCGGCGCGTGCTGCCGGAGGTGGAGGAGAAGGCCATGGAGCTGGGACGGGCCTTCTCCGGGCCGGTGATCGGGGAGGTGGTGACGGCCGCGGAAGGGTTCGAGGCGGGTGGGTCGGAGACGGTACGACGCTTTCCGGCCGCGGTGCTGGAGCCCGGGGGCGGGAGCGTTCGGACTGACGCGACCGCCCCGCCGCGCGGACCCGCCGGGTCGCACGGCGGGCGGGACGTCGGGGCACCCGGCCGACGGGTCGTCAGCCGCGCGCCGCGTCCTCACCCGCCGGACGCGTCGTCAGCCGCGTGAGCGGACGGCCGCGACGGCGCCGCCGTCGACGAGGAGGTCCGTACCGGTGATGAAGGTCGCGGCCGGGCCGAGCAGGAAGGCGGCGGCGTCGGCGATGTCGTCGGGTGTGCCCAGCCGTCCGGTGGCGGACGCCTCGACCAGGGCGCGCATCTGCCGCCCGGCCTCCCCGGCCAGTTCCTGCCTGCCCATCGGGGTGGCGATGACACCGGGGCTGATGGAGTTGACCCGGGCGCCGCGCGCGCCCCAGACCGGAGCGGCGGCCTGGACGCGGAGCACGTTGGCGCGCTTGGCGAGGCTGTAGGCCCTGCCCGCGTCGGTGGCCGTCTCCCCGCCCGTGTACGGCAGAGCCAACAGCTCCTCGGCGGGGGTGCGGGCCAACTCGCGTTCCTGCGCGGGGTCGAGAGGGGCCGTCAGATGGCCGGCCATGCTGGCGACGACGACGCCCGCGCCGCCCTGGGCGACGATCCGGCCGAACTCTTCGAGGACGAGGGCGACCCCGACCAGATCGACCCGGAGGATCGCCGGGGCCGGCGCCTGCGCGGGGGAGAGCCCCGCCGTGTGGACGACCTGGGTGACGGCCCCGCGCTCCGCCGCCGCGGCGGCGAGGCCGGCCACCGACGCGCGGGAGGAGACGTCGACGTGGTGGGCGGTGACGTCGTGGCCGTCACCCCGCAGCGCCTCGGCGGTGGAGTCCAGGGTGGCCCGGTCGAAATCGGCCAGCAGCAGGGCCCGGCCCGCGCCCTGGCGGCGCGCGATCTCCCTCCCCATCCCGCCGACACCGATCACGACGACTACGTCCCTGTTCATGAGCTGCCTTCCCGTCACCCGACGGCTGGGCCGTCGCCTATTACGAAACAATCCGTCTCGTAAAGAGACCGTACCCCTCCGCGGTCCCCGGGGAACGCCGGCTGCCTACCCTGGGGCCATGACAGAGGCGCGCGGCCGACCGCGCAGTGCGACCGCGCACCGGGCCATCCTCGACGCCACACGCGATCTGCTGATCGAGGACGGTTACGCCCGGCTGTCGATCGACCGCGTCGCCGCCCGGGCCGAGGTGGGCAAGCAGACCGTCTACCGGCGCTGGCCGTCCAAGGCGCCGCTCGTGGCCGAAGCGGTGCTGGACGGCTCCCACGCCCCGGCCCCGGCCGACACCGGCGATGTCCACCGGGACCTGAGGGCCTGGCTGCACGGGCTGGTGGCGTTCATGGCCGACGCGCGGAACGCGGCGCTGATCCGGGCCCTCACCGCGGCCGCCGCGGAGGACCCGCGCGACGCCGAAGCCCTCTACGAACGGCTCACGGGGCCGCAGCGCGACGGACTGGTCCGGCGGCTGCGGGCCGGCGCCGGGGCCGGACAGGTGCGGGCCGACGCGGACCTGGACGCGGTCGCCGACGCCCTCACCGGCGCCCTGGTGTACCAGACGCTCGCCGGTGACGACTCGCTCTCCGTCCGGCGGGCCGACGGGCTCTTCGACGTCATCATGCGGGGGCTGCGGGCCGGCCCGTAGGCGACGGGCGACGGGCGGGGGCCGCTCCTCGGCGTCGAAAGGTTTCGTCACCAAGTCCGAATGGTGTGAGGGGTATTGACGCTTCCGTCAGGACTCCTATCATCCAAGTTGTCCGAAGAACTGGTCCATGTTCGATATGTCGAACGCTTTTGGTGAGTCATGGCGTGCCCGTGGCGGTTGCGACTCCCCGGAGCCCGCCGGTAGTTCGGATGGAAACGTCGAAACCTTTCGCATCCGTACGAGGAGGCGTGACGTCGACATGACATGACCAGAACAAGCACTCGACCGGCGTGGCGCGCCGACGACGGCCACCGCACCACCGCATCCGCATCCGCATCCGACCGTACGAGGAGAGCCATGAACCCACCCCTGCGACGACGCGGCCGGCGGCGCCGCGCCACCGTGACAGGTCTGCTGACCGCCGCCGCCCTCCTGGCGACCGGGGGCGCCGCGGCCGCGCCCGCCCCGGAGACCGCGCCACCGGTCCAGGCGAGCACCCTGGGCGCCCAGGCGGCCCAGTCCGGGCGGTACTTCGGGACCGCCGTCGCCGCCGGCAAGCTGGGCGACGGGGCGTACGCGACCATCCTGGACCGCGAGTTCAACTCCGTCACGCCCGAGAACGAGATGAAGTGGGACACCGTCGAGCGGTCCCGCGGCTCGTTCGACTTCGCCCCCGCCGACCGGATCGTCGACCGCGCCTCGGCGCGCGGCCAGCGGGTCCGGGGCCACACCCTGGTCTGGCACTCCCAGTTACCGGGCTGGGTCGCCTCCCTCACGGACGCGAACACACTGCGCACGGTGATGAACAACCACATCACCACCGTGATGAACCACTACAAGGGCAAGGTTCAGACCTGGGACGTGGTCAACGAGGCGTTCGCCGACGGCGGCAGTGGCGGGCACCGCCCCTCGGTGTTCCAGAACCTGCTCGGCGACGGCTTCGTCGAGCAGGCGTTCCGCACCGCGCGGACGGCCGATCCGGCGGCCAGGCTCTGCTACAACGACTACAACATCGAGAACTGGAGCGACGCCAAGACCCAGGGCGTGTACCGCATGGTGCGCGACTTCAAGGCGCGCGGCGTCCCCGTCGACTGCGTCGGGTTCCAGGCGCACTTCGGCACCGGCGGCCCGCCGGCCACCTTCCGGACGACACTGTCGAACTTCGCGGCCCTCGGCGTCGACGTACAGATCACCGAACTCGACATCGCCCAGGCACCGACGGCCGCGTACACCAACACCGTCCAGGCGTGCCTGAACGTTGCGCGGTGCACCGGGATCACCGTATGGGGCATCCGGGACAGCGACTCCTGGCGCAGCGGGGAGAACCCGCTGCTGTTCGACCGCAACGGCGGCAAGAAGGCGGCCTACCAGGCGGCCCTGACAGCCCTCGGCGGCAGCGCGGCCACGGCGGTGCCCGCCGCGAGCAGCCGCCCGGCCGCCAACCCGGCCGCCCTGCCCGGCAGTTTCTCCTGGAGCTCCAGCGGTGCGCTGATCGCCCCGAAGCCGGACTCGACGCACAACATCGCCGGGATCAAGGACCCCTCGGTCGTGTACTACAACGGCAAGTACCACGTGTTCGCCAGCGCCGCGAGCGCCTCCGGCTACAACCTGGTGTACCTGAGCTTCACCGACTGGTCCCAGGCGGGCTCGGCCACCCACCACTACCTGGACCGCAGCGCGATCGGTGCCGGGTACCGCGCCGCGCCGCAGGTGTTCTACTACGCCCCGCAAGGGCTGTGGTACCTCGTCTACCAGACCGGGAACGCGTCCTTCTCCACCAATCCGGACATCAGCAATCCGAACGGCTGGAGCGCGCCCCGCAACTTCTACTCCGCGATGCCCGACATCATCCGGCAGAACATCGGCAACGGCTACTGGGTCGACATGTGGGTGATCTGCGACAGCGCCAACTGCTATCTGTTCTCCTCCGACGACAACGGGCACCTGTACCGCTCGCAGACGACCGTCTCCCAGTTCCCGAACGGGTTCACCAACACCGTCATCGTGGCCCAGGACGCCAACCGGTACGCCCTGTTCGAAGCCGCCAACGTCTACAAGGTGCAGGGGAGCAACCAGTATCTGCTGCTGGTGGAGGCGATCGGGTCGGACGGCCGGCGCTACTTCCGGTCGTGGACCGCGAGCGGCCTCGGCGGATCGTGGACGGCGCTGGCCGCCTCCGAGGCCAACCCCTTCGCGCGGGCGAACAACGTCGCCTTCCCGGCCGGATCCTGGACCAGGGACGTGAGCCACGGTGAGATGATCCGGGCGGGGTACGACCAGACGCTGACGATCCCCGCCTGCAAGCTCCAGTACGTGTACCAGGGCATGAACCCCGGGGCGAGCGGCGACTACAACACACTGCCGTGGCGGCTCGGTCTGCTCACCCAGACCAACGCGGCCTGCTGACCGGCCGGCCGGGCACCGCGGGGCTCCGGTCCGGAGTCCCGCTCCGGTCCACCGGATCCCGCGGCGGTCCGGCCGGACACACCGCCCGGCCGGGGGCTACCCTTCCGGGGTGACGCAGCATCCCACGCCGAACGGGCGGCGGCCCGCCAACGACGGTCCGAAGGCCGCGGGCCGCAATCGGGCCGCTCTGGTCGCCGCTGCCCGGGAGATCTACGCGGAGCACGGACTGGACGCCCCGTTCTCCGCGATCGCGCGCCGGGCCGGGGTCGGGCAGGGCGTCCTCTACCGCCACTTCCCCGACCGGGCCGCCGTGGCGACCGCGGTGCTGGAGGAGAACGTGCGGCAGGTCGAGGAGGCGGCCGCGACCGAGGAGCTGACCTTCGCCGGTGTCCTCGGCGTGCTGACCTGGCATCTGACGGAGTCGGCGGCCTTCATCGGCCTCCTGCACGCCGGTGAGGCGGGCCGCGCCGACATCCGCGCGTACGCCCTGGCCCTCTCCGGGCGGGTCGAGCGCGCCCTGCGGGCCGACCTGCCGGACGGACACCGGCTGGAGGCGGCGAACGACCTCATGCTGGCGGTCGCCATGGTCTCCGGCGCCGTGACCGGCCCCACCCGCGAGGAGCGGGAACGCCGGGCGCTGGCGGCCTGGCGGCTGCTCGACGTGCGGGTGGGACCGGTCCGGCCCCTCGGAGGGTGAGGGGCGGGGCGGTGTGTCAGCCGCCGTTGGACTGCCGGATGCCCTTCGCCAGCGCCTCGAAGGTGTAGAGGTAGCCGCCGGCGGGGCCGCTGACGGTCATGTACGCCGTGGTCCCGCCGGGCTTGATCGCCACGTTCGTCGCCGACTCCAGCCCTTCGGCGCGGCCGGGGATCTCGACCGTCGCCAGACGCTCACCGTTCCGGTCGTACACGACCATCGCGGGCCTGCCGTGCAGCGCCTGGTAGAGGTTGCCGTCCGCGTCCACGGCGATCGAGTCGGTCTGCGCGATCCCGCCGTCGACGCGGATGGCGGTGTGCCGGGAGGCCACCCCGCCCTTCGCGTCCAGGCGCAGGTAGGAGATCCGGTTCTGGGTGAGTTCGCTGATCCACAGCCCGCGGTGGCCCACGTCGAACGAGATGCCGTTCGTCGCGGCCAGCCCGTCGGCGAGGACGGTGGCCTTCTTCCCCTCGCGGTCGACGCGCACCACCCGGCCCTGCTCCTTGTTCTCGGACAGGCCGCGTGAGTCGCTGACGTACAGGTTGCCGTCCGGGTCGAAGGCGAGATCGTCGGGGTTCATCGGCGCGCCGTCGACCTCGCCGGAGAAGAAGGTCCGGGGATCGCCGCCGTCGGGGGCCAGGCTCACGATCTCGCCGTGGGCGTAGTCGGTCAGGTAGAGCCGTCCGTCGTACGGGCTGAACTGGGCCGAGGTGTAGGCGCCCCGGCCGTCGGTGTGGACGCCGCGCGACGTCTTCTTCGCGACGTCGACCCGTATCACCTTCGGCTCGCCGGCGGGCGCGGTGACGTCGACGACGTACAGGCCGCCGTCCTTGCCGAAGGTCGGGCCCTCCAGCAGGGTCATCCCGGTCTCCTCGTGCACCCGGGTGAGTTGCATGACCTTCTGCGCGCGGATGGTCCGGTCCTGGTGCGCGGAGGCGGCCGCCGTACCGCCGGGGCCGGCCGTTTCCGTACCGCACCCGGTGAGCGTCAGCGCACCGACCGAGGCGAGCACGGCAAGGGATCGGAGGGGGAGTCGTCGCATGGGGGGATCACTCTTCCTGTCCGCTGTGTGCGGGCGCCGCCGGCGGGGGAGGTCCGCGCGCCCGCCCGGGGCGCGGACGGGTTCCTCCTCGGGTGCGGCGGTGCATCCGCGTCCAACCGGACATCGTTGTCCGGTAGTTGCTACCGTAGCGGAAGGCCGCTCGTCCTGCGCGGCCGGTACGACAGCGACCCCACAGGATCGAGGCCCCCACATGACGACCTCCCACGCGCCGGCCCCCGACGAACTCGCCGAACTCCGGCAGCGCTACCGCCTCGAACGCGAGCGGCGCGTACGGCCCGACGGCGCGCTCCAGTACCGCGACACCGACGCCGAGTTCGGCTACTACGCCGCCGACCCGTACGCGGGGGAGCCGGCCGAGCGCGAGCCGCTGGACGACACGGTCGACGTCGCCGTGGTCGGCGGCGGCTTCGGGGGCATCCTCGCCGGGGCCCGGCTGCGGCAGGAGGGCGTGCGGCGCGTCCGCGTCGTCGAGAAGGGCGGCGACTTCGGAGGCACCTGGTACTGGAACCGGTACCCGGGCATCCACTGCGACATCGAGGCGCACGTCTATCTGCCGATGCTCGACGAGACCGGGTACGTGCCGGAGTGGAAGTACGCGCCGGGCGAGGAGATCCGCCGCCACGCGGTACGGGTCGCGCAGCAGTTCGACCTCTACACCGACGCCCTGTTCTCCACCGCGGTCACCTCGCTGACCTGGGACGAGACGACCGGGACCTGGCTCGTGGCGACCGACCGCGGTGACGCGTTCCGGGCCACGTACGTGGTCACCGCCACCGGCACCCTGTCCGAGCCGAAGCTCCCCGGGATACCCGGCATCGAGGACTTCAAGGGCCACACCTTCCACACCTCGCGGTGGGACTACGGCTACACCGGCGGCACCGCCGACGGCGGCCTGACCGGTCTCGCGGAGAAGCGGGTCGGCGTCGTCGGCACCGGTGCCACCGGCATCCAGGTCATCCCGATGCTGGCCGAGGACGCCGGGCACGTCTACGTCTTCCAGCGCACCCCCTCCACCGTGGACGTACGCGACAACCGCCGCACCACGGCGGGCGATGTCGGCGCCGACCGCGACGGGTGGGCGCGCGAACGCCGCGACAACTACCTCCGTATCGTCTCCGGCGAGAGCGCCGGGCAGGACCTCGTGGCGGACCGCTGGACCATGTCGGCGGGGCTCCTGGAGAAGCTCCTGCCGAGCTTCCGCCGCCAGGGCGACCGCAAGGCGTTCGAGGCCGCGTACGAGGCCGCCGACGCCGCCAAGATGAACGAGCTGCGCGCCCGCGTCGAGGAGACCGTCACCGACCCGGCCACGGCGGAGCGGCTCAAGCCCTGGTACCGGTACGCCTGCAAGCGCCCCACCTTCTCCGACAAGTACTACCCGGCCTTCAACCGCGGCAATGTCACCCTGGTCGACACCGCCGACACCCACGGCATCGAGCGCGTCACCGAGAACGGTGTCGTGGTCGGCGGCACCACCTACGAACTCGACTGCCTGATCTTCGCCACCGGATTCTCCGTCGGCACCTCCGGCATCCACTCCGGCAAGCTCCCCGTCCACGGCCGCGACGGCACCCAACTCCTGCACGCCTGGGCGCGACAGGGCCCGCGCAGTGTGCACGGCTTCACCAGCAACGGCTTCCCGAACCTGATCCAGATGGGCTCCCTCCAGAACGCCAGCAGCGTCAACTTCACGCACATCCTGGACGAGCAGGCCGTCCACGCCGCCGCCCTCGTCGCCGCCGCCGAGGCCGAGGGCGCCGTCATCGAACCGCCTCGCGAGGCCGAGGACGCCTGGATCGCGGTCCTGGCCGAGGACGCCCCCGACCACGAGTGGTTCCACGCCGAGTGCACCCCCGGCTACTACAACCGCGAAGGGCGGGGCCGGCCGAACGGCCCGATCGCCTACCCCCACGGAGCCTTCGCCTTCCACGCGCTCCTGAAGCGGTGGCGTACGGAGTCCATCGGTGAGATCCTCCGGGCCGGAGCACCCCGGCAGTAGCGGTCCCGGACGGCGCCCGTCCGGGCGGGCGCGGGGGGGGGCGGGCGCCGCGCGCCGGCGGCGCGACCCCCCCCGCGGCGGCGGGGAGAGAGAGAGA
>NZ_JBHZDA010000056.1:33163-48380 GCF_042755665.1 Streptomyces sp. NPDC059142 | reverse complement strand
GGGCCGGCCGCCCCCGCCCCGGACCCCGCCCGGGGCGGCCACCTCAGGGGCGCCGTCGGCCCGCCCGCGGGCGGGGGCGGCGCCCCGCCCGAGACCGGAGAGCAGCCCCACATGCCGACGGTGGGTCACCAGGTTCACCCCGGCTACCACCGCGCTGTCGCACTCGCCGGAGCGCAGCGACTGGATCGCGAGGTGTAGCGCGGTCAGCGACGACGAGCACGAGGTGTCCACCGCGAGGCTCGGCCCCTGCCAGCCGAACGTGTGGGACAGCCGGTTGGGCAGCGTCGCCCGGGTGGCGACGACCTCCACGGGGTCCCCGCGTTCCCAGCCGTCGCCGGCCGCGCCGAGGTGGTCGTCCCACATGGACGCCACGAAGACCCCCACCCGGCCACCGTCCTCGGTCAGGGACCGGGGGGTGTACCCGGCCTCTTCCAGGCATTGCCAGACGGTCGGCAACAGCAGACGCAGCTGCGGGTCGATGACGGCGGCCTCGGCGGGGGAGATGCGGAACGGCCGCAGGTCGACCGGTCCCAGCGCGTCCAGGAACCCGCCGGTCGGGGGCTCGCCGGTCCAGCCGAGTGCCGCGATGCGGGAGGGGGGCATGGGGCCGATGGCCGACCGGCGCTCGTACAGCAGCCGCCACAGCTCGTCCGGGCCCGTGGCGCCGGGGAAGCGGCCCGCCATCCCGACGACGGCGACCCCGCCCGACCGCCGGGCGGGCGGGGTGTCCGCCGCCGTCCACAGAGGCTCGCCGGGGGCCTCGTCGCCGGTGGCGTCCAGCGGCGCGCACAGGAGCCCGAGCAGGAACGTGTGGGACGGCCCGAGTCCCAGCACCTCGGCGAGGTCGCTCTGCCGCAGATCACCCACCGGGCAGACGGCGACACCCGACGGCACCTGCTGCTGCATCAGCAGCTGGGCCATGTGCCCTGCCTCCAGCGCCAGATAGCGGGGTGTCTGGGCCCGGTACAGCGGCTCGATGCCCTGCTCCTCTCCGACCAGGTAGATCTCGGCGCAGGCGCGGGCGGCGAAGGGCCGGTTGTAGTAGACGTGCGCGTTGACCGGGAGGTCCGCGCCGGTGCCGAGAGGTTCCAGGGCGTGGGTGCGGGGCCGGTAGTAGTAGGCGCCCGCGTCGAGGCCCTCCACGGCGCCGTCGCGCACCAGCACGTACACCTGCACGGCATACGTGTCCCCGGCGGACGGGTAGAGGGCGCCGGCGCCGGGGCTCCCGTCCGTCCTGGCCAGCACCCGCAGCAGTCGGCCGAGTCCTTCGCCGTCGAGCCGCCCCTCGGTCACGGGGCGGCGGCTGGCGCGCCAGCGTCGCTGCTCCTCGCTCGGCCTGCCGCCGGGCAGCGGCATCGAGCGGGCATGTTCCGGTGCGGGCCGCTGCCCGAAGTCGCCCTCTTTGAAACGACGCCGGTCTTCGGCGGCGAAGAAGTCCACCTGCGGCGGAGGCGTTGCGCGACGCGGTTGCGCGCGCGTCGCCGAGGCGGCCTGCGGTGGTTCCGTAGCCTCCGGTCGTACGTGCGGTGGTTCGCTCCGCTCCGGTTCGGCCTGCCGTGCCTGCAGCCGCTCCGGTTCCGTCTGTGGCGGTTCGGCGCGCCCCGGTTGTGCCTGCGGTCGGTTGGCGGCGGACAGGTGCGCGGCGATGGCGGCGACCGTCGGCTCCGACAGCAACAACGCCACCGGCACCTCGCAGCCGTACCGGTCCCGCAGCACCCGGCTGGCCCGCACCATCGTGAACGAGGTGGCCCCCAGCTCCCACAGGTCCGCCGAGGGGTCGACCGGCGGCAGGTCGAGCAACTCGCCCAGCAGCGCGGCGATCGACGCCACGTCGTCGGCCGGGGCGGCCTCGACCGCCGCCGGTCGCCCCTTCGGCGGACCGGCGGCAGTCGGCGCGGCCTTCTCCCCAGCCTCTTCCATCTCGGTCTTCTCCCGGGCCCCTTCAGCCTCGGCCTTCGACGAGCCCCCGACAGTGACCGGCGCGGCCCGCTCCACCGTCGGCGCGGGTTTGCCGTCGACCGGCCAGGGCAGGGCGTCGCGGTCGAGTTTGCCGTTGGTGGTGGTCGGCCACTCGGTGACGAACGCCACCACGGACGGCACCATGTAATCGGGCAGTGCGGCCGCGGCATGCGCCCGCAGCTCGGCCCCGGTGGGAGGCGGAGCAGGAGCCCGGTCCGGGTGCGGTGCCTGGTCCTCCGCCAGCACGTACGCCACCAACCGGTCCTCCCCGAAGCCGCCGGACCGCAGCAGGACTACCGCGTCCGCGACACCGGGATGCGCCCGCAACCGGTGTTCGATCTCCGGCAGTTCCACCCGGAACCCCCGCACCTTGACCTGGCCGTCACGACGGCCGAGGAAGTGCATGACACCGTCGGGCGCGAACCGGGCGCGGTCGCCCGTCGCGTACAGCCGTGTCTCCGAAAGCCCGGGGAACTCGCCGGTGACGAACCGCTCCGCCGTGAGGCCGGGCTGCCGGTAGTAGCCGAGGGCCAGACAATCGCCCGCGATGTACAGGTCACCCTCGACACCGATCGGCACCGGGCGGCGCGATGCGTCGAGAACGTGGTAACGGGAGTTGTCCAGCGGACGCCCGTACGGGATGCTGCGCCACCCCGGGTCCACCCGGTCCACCACGAAGTAGTTGGACCAGACGGTCGCCTCGGTCGCACCGCCGAGGCTCACCAGCGTGGCGTCGGGGAACGCAGCCCGCAGCCGGCCGGGCAGCCACAGCGGGGTGTAGTCACCGCTGAGGAACACCAGCCTCAGGGTGTCGCCGCCGGGCCGGCCGAACGGCGTGGGGAACTCCGGCGCCAGATTCGCCAAGGTGGTCGGTGCCGAGTTCCAGAACGTCACCGGCTCGGTCTCCAGCACGCGGAGCAGCAAGCCCGGGTCGTGCTGCTGTTCCTCGTCGGCGACGTACAACGCGGCGCCCAGGCTGAGCAGTCCGAGGATGTCGAAGACCGACAGATCGAAGCCCAGCGACGTGACACAGAGGCCGAGGTCGCCGGGCCCGAAGCCGAAGGTGCGGCGACTCCACTCGAAGAGGTTCAGCATCGGGCGGTGAGCGACCCCGACCCCCTTGGGCCGCCCGGTGCTGCCCGACGTGAAGATCACATACGCGAGGTCGTCCACCTCGTTCACCGGATCCGGCGCACGCCCCTCACGGGGGTGCGGCTCGGCGAGCACCGCGTCCAGATCGAGCAGACGCAGGTCCGGAAGGTCCTGCGCCGGCCGTGTCACGCCCTTCGCCGACGGTGTGTCCGGTACGCCGGACAGCGATGTCGCCCAGCCGCAGGACGCGTCGCGCACCAGGAAGGCGGCGGCAGCGTCGGCGAGCATCACCGAGGCCCGCTCACGGGGCAGCGACGGCAGCACCGGCAGATACGCGCCGCCCGCCTTGAGGATGCCCAGCACCGCGACCACCATGTCCGGGCCGCGGCGCACCGACATCCCGACCACGTCGCCGCGGCCCACTCCGGCCCCGCGCAGCGTCCAGGCCAACCGGTTGGCGCGTAGTTCCAGTTCGGCGTAGGACAGGGCGCCACCGGCCCAGCGGACCGCCACGTCGGAGGGCCTGATCCGGGCTTGGTCCTCGATCAGTACCTGCACCGGCAGGTCCGCCGGGAACGGGCGGGTGGTGTCGTTCCAGCGGGCGGGCGGCAGTTCCGGGTCGTCGACCGGCATCTGTTCGAGCGAGACCAGTTCCGCCAGGTCGTCGGCGAACCGTGCGAACGCCTCTTCGGGCCACCCCTCGGGCAGTTGCTCCGGCAGGATGTCCCAGGCGTACTCCAGTACGTCGCCGTCCTGTACCGCCACGCAGTCCAGCGCCACGCCCGGAGTGCTCGTCGCCCAGACCCCCGCGGTGACCCCGTCCGGCAGCGGATGCGCGTCGAGGTCGAACAGGCTGGTGTACACCACGGGAAGACCGTTACCGGAGCGCCGCGCCTTGCGGAGTTCGGCCAGGCCACTCGCCGCGTCGGCCTTCCGGTCCTCGGCCAGCACGGCGTCGTACCGGCGCGCCAGGTCAATCAGTGGACCGTTCTCGGCTGTGACTGTCACCCAGCTCAGCGCGGTCCGCTCGGCGGGCCGGGCCGCGTCGGAGCCGTCCGGCCAGCGCACCACCGGGACGGCGAACACGTCACCGAGGCCCGGGGAGAGAGCCCGCGCGTACGCGGCCAGCAACAGACCGTCGGGCGAACAGCCGTGCTTCGCCCCGGCGGCCACCACGGCGCGCCACCCCGGCAGCGTGCCGCGCAGCCGGGTGCGGCTGCCGTCGTCGGACACCGCTGACAGCCGGGGACCCGGCGACAGCGCGGCCACTCGCCGCTGCCAGTGCTCGCGAGCCGTTGGTGCGTCGAGGGGGGTGGTGGACGAGCCCGCCGGACCGGGAGACGAGACGTCGCCGGTGTCGCTGTCGGCCGCGTAGAGCCGCATCAGCTCCCGCCCGGCCAGGTGGATACTGCGCGCGTCGATCAGCGCGAGGTCGACCGTCAGGAACACGGTGCCCGCACCGTCCGCGTCCCCGACACGGCCCACGCGGACGTCCACGTGGCCCTCGCCCCACGGGTGTGCCTCCCGCAGGAGGTTCCCGACGAGCTCCGCCGTGAGCGGGACCTCCGGCACGGGCGGCGACGCGGGCACTGCGGGCAGCCGCACACCGTGCTCGGCGTCGACCTGCGCGGACAGCACCGGGTGGGAGGTCGTCAGCCGCTCCAGGGCCCGCCGCAAGCGGTCGGTGTCCAGGTCCGCGACCTCGTAGCTGAGCAGCAGGCGGCAACCGCCCGCGTCGTCCGGGTCGAGCGCCCGGGAGACGAGATAGGCCTGCTGGAGGTCGTTGAGCGGGGCCGACGGCGCAGGGAAGGACCGGGCCGACGACAGGGGCCGGGCGGCTGCCGGCTCCTGCTCCCGCTCCGGCTGTGCCGCCCGCTCCGTTGGTGATTCCGGCGCCGGTTCCGCGTCCCTGGCCAGCGCCTCCAACCGAGCGGTGTAAACGCCGAACAGGGCCTCGGCTCCGGGCGCCGCGAAGGCCCGCTCGACCACGTCCCACCGGTAGCGCAGTGCCCCGTCCTCCTCCCACACCTGGTGGTCGAGGGACACGCCGGAGGTCCGGCCGACCGCGTAGCACTCGGCTGCGGCGAAAGCACCCTCGGGCGGCCCGTCGTCGATCATGCTGGTGAACGCCACGGGCAGGTCGGGCAGCGGCCCGCGGCGGCGGCGCAGCGCTGCCACCCCCGGCACCGTCGAGTGGTCGAGATCCTCGGCGAGGCGCTCGTGCACGGCCCGGACCTCGGTGTCGTGGACCGGGAAGACCATCGTTGAGGTGAACGTGCCGACGGCGTCGTCGGCGCCCCGCATCCGCGCCCGGTCACTGGTGGTCAGAACGAGACTGAACGGCAGCTGCGCCCCGCCCCCGGCGAGGACTTCGGCGAACGTGCCCAGCAGAAACGCGGTCGCGGTCACCCCGCGACGCGCCGCCACCTCGCGCAGCCGGGCCCACGTGCGCGCGTCGAGCGCCCCGGTCAGCGGCCGCCGGTCCGGTCCGCCGCCCACGTCGCCGGTCTGCCGTGCGGGCGCCCGCACGAGGCCCGGTCCGGCCGGCAGCGTAGCCAGCCGCTTCTCCCAGTGGGCGAGGTCCGCCGCGTACCGCTCCCCGCGGCTCTCCCGGGCAACGGCACACGCGTAGTCGCCGAAGGACACCGTCGGCGCCTCGCACGCGAGGACGTCGGGAGACCCGTCGTACGCGCGCCACCAATCCCACAGCAGGACCCGCAGGCTCCGGCCGTCGCAGAGGACGCCGTCGACGGCCAGGTGGACCCGCCCGTTGCCGTCGGCCCCGGGGGTGACCTCCACCTCGTACAGGGGCCAGTCCGCCGCGGTGTACCGGCGGCGGCCCAGCCGCGCACGGACCTCGGCCGGGTCGTGACCGACGGGACGCGTGGTCAGCGGCAGGTCCAGGGCGGGCCGGACGCGCAGTGCCCCGGCCGCGGTGAGGCCGCAGTCCAGCACCGGGTGCCGCCGCCGCACGGCCAGCCAGGCCCGCCGCAGCCGGTCGAGGTCCAGGCCGGACACCTCGAACTCGCGGTAGTGGTGACAGCCGACCGCGTCCGGCACCAGGCCGTCCTCCTTGCCGACGAGGTACGCCTGCTGGAGCGCCGTGGCGGGGAAGGGTTCATCGGGTGCGGCCGGATCGGCCGGTACCGTCAGCCGCAGCCCGGCGGCCGCCGTGTCCCCGGCCCCGGCGACCAGACCGGCCAGCGTCGCCGCGTCGTGCCCGGCGCGGAGCCAGCTCAGCGGCACCGGGACACCGAGCCGGTCCTCCAGAGCCAGTGCCAGCCGGACCGCCGTCATCGAGTCGGCGCCGGGTGGCAGGACCGGTTCGTCGTCGCTCGGCCGCCGCCCGTCGAACGTGTCGTGCAGCGCGGCGACCACGCCGTCCAGCAGCCCGGCGCCCACGTCGCGGGGCGGAGCGGGAGTCGCGCTGGGCGGAGTGACAGGGGTGCGGGGCGTCCGCGTCACCACGTCCACCTCCCCAGCGTGCCGTGCCGGGTGTCCAGGTCCGCCTGGCTCATTCGGGACGCCCGCGTGGTGATCGTCGCCGCCCGGCGCAACTGCTCCTCGAACCGGGTGCGGAACAGCTCGTCATCGGGCAGCTCCGCCTCGTCCGCGGCGGCCAGCATCAGTTCCACGAACCGCTCGCGCTGCTCGTCGGTGATGCGCAGGCCCGCATGCATCTTCTTTACGTGCCCGAACCCGCCGATCTCGTCGGTGAAGGCGCTGCCCTCCCCGAAGACCTCGACGAAATACGCGGTCAGGTGCCGCACATGCGCGTCACCGGTGTACCGGAACATGCGCCCGATCTGCGGATCGGCCAGCGCGGCCCGGTGGAACGCCTCGGCCAGGCGCCGAAGCGGTTCCTCGCCACCGACGTGGTCGTACATCGTCACCGTGACCTCCAGGGTCGTGTCCGCCACTGGGAAACCGTTGCGACGATAGGCGCGCCGATCACCGGCGCCCGCTCACGTTTGAGCGTCCTGCGGCAGAGGGCTGTGCCAACCTCGGGCCATTGCCCGCGGAGGTTGCGGATCTTGCAGTCCGAGCAGGAAAGAGGTCGCAGTGGCTGACCAGTTGCCCACATACCCGATCACCGATCGCACCTGTCCCTACGACCCGCCCGCCGGCCTGCTCGCCCTCCAGGAGCAGGCGCCGCTGGTACGAGTGCAACTGCCCACCGGCCCAGCCTGGTTGGTGACCAGCTACGACGCGGCACGGACCCTGCTCGACGACCCGCGTATGAGCTCGGACATGGGCCGGGAGGGTTTCCCCACGCTGTACCGGCAGAAGATGCGGCCGGTGCTCAAGGGCTCCTTCATGCGGATGGACGGCGACCAGCACGCCTTCTACCGCACCATGCTGGCGGGGGAGTTCTCGGTCAAACGCGTCCAGGCGATGCGCCCGGAGATCGAGCAGGCATGCGACCAGTTGCTGGACGAGATGATTCGCCAGGGACCGCCGGCCAACCTGCACCAGTCGTACGGTGTCCCCGTGTCGTCCCGTTCGATCTGCCAGTTGCTCGGTGTGCCGTACGACGACGCGGGCTTCTTCACCACCCACCTGGAGGCGCTCTTCGACCCGCACCGGGCCGGCGCGCCGGAACGGATCGCCGAGAGCAAGGCCGCACTCAGCGGCTACCTCGACGAGCTGGTCTCCCGCAAGGAGAAGGACCCCGGCGACGACATGATCAGCCGGCTCGTCGCCGACTACCTGATACCCGGGAAGGTGGACCGGCCGGAACTGCTGCTCACCTCGTACCTGCTGCTCGCGGCCGGCCACGAGACGACCGCCAGCATGATCACCACCGGCACCGCCGCGCTGCTCATGCACCCCGAGCAACTGGTGGCCGTGCGCGACGAGCCGCATCTGCTGCGCGGCGCCGTGGAAGAGCTGCTGCGTTACCTGAGCATCTTCCAGTTCGGCATCACCCGCGTGGCCACGGAGGACGTGAAGGTCGGCGATCAGACCGTGGCCGCGGGCGAGGGCATCGTCGTCTCGCCGCTGCTGGGCAACCGCGACCAGGGTGTCTACGACGACCCGCACACCCTGGACGTCCGCCGCCGCGGCCGCCCCCACCTGAGCTTCGGCCACGGCCCGCACCTCTGCGTCGGGCACACCCTGGCCCGTATCGAACTGCAGATAGCCTTCGAGCGGTTGCTCATGCGACTGCCCGACCTGCGCCTCGCCGTACCCGAGTCCGAGGTGCCGTTCCGTACCGAGACCCTTGTCTTCGGCACCATCGACCTGCCGGTCACGTGGGGCGAGCAGCCGGCGGAAACGCCCGTATGAGTACTCCGGAAGGGCCGGCGCGGGTGCTGAGGGTGGACCACGCCGCCTGCTGCCGCTCCGGTGCCTGCTCGCTGGTCGCGCCCGACCTCTTCGACCAGGGCGAGGACGGCAAGGTGCTGCTCAAGAACCCCCGGCCGCCCACGCACCTGCTGGCAGCGGCCCAGGAGGCCGCCGACTACTGCCCGGTCTCGGCCATTGAGCTGGAGGCTCCACCCGGGTGAGCCGGCCGCCCGACCACGTGCCGGAGTCGTCGGGCTGTCGGCCTGCCGTCGCCCGCCGCCTGGACACGGCAGTACGGGCCCCGAGAGGCCGTCGGCGGCATGCGCGGGCCGGCACGCGCGGTGCCGGGCGCACCTCGGCCGCCGCTCCGTGCGCTGTGGCGCGCACGGAGCAGCGTGCGTGCGCCGCTGACCGGGCCGGCCGTCGGCGGGCCCTGCGTGCGCGAGACGCACCTCTCCCACTCCCGCTTCGTCCGGTGGTGTCCGCCGGCAGGATTCCGACGTCGATCGCGAGGAACACACATGGACCTGCTCAGCACGGCGGTGCTCAACGGCGCACCCCCCGAGGGACTGGAACGGCTCCCTCTGCCCGACGAGTTCCTCGCCGGATACCTGCGGGCCGAGGACGCCGAGGCGGCGGACCGCCCGGCCGGCACCGACGTGCGGCAGACCCTGCACGTGGGCCTCGTGCCGATGCCCGAGCTGGCGCCCGACGAGGTCGTGGTCGCAGTCATGGCCAGCTCGATCAACTACAACACGGTGTGGTCGGCGATGTTCGAGCCGATCTCCACATTCACCACGCTGCGCCGCTACGCCAGGCAGGGCGGCTACGCCACCCGCCACGACCTGCCGTACCAGGTGGTCGGCTCGGACGCCTCCGGGGTGGTGGTGCGCGTCGGGGCCGGAGTACGGCACTGGCGGGCCGGCGACCACGTGGTGGTGAGCCCCGCGTACGTCGACGACCAGGACCCGGGCTCCCACGACGACGGGATGATGGGCACGCACCTGCGCGCCTGGGGATTCGAGACGAACTTCGGCGGCCTGGCCCACTACACGGTTGTACGGGCCACCCAGCTCGTCGCCAAACCGCCCCACCTCACGTGGGAGGAGGCGGCCACGATCACCCTCTGCGCGGGCACGGCGTACCGGATGCTGGTCAGCGACCACGGCGCCCGGATGAAGCAGGGCGACGTGGTGCTGATCTGGGGTGCTACCGGGGGACTTGGCGCGTACGCCGTGCAGATGGTCCGCAACGGCGGCGGCATCGCGGTCGGCGTCGTCGGCTCGCAGGCCAAGGCGGACTTCCTGCGGCAGCAGGGCTGCGACCTGGTGATCGACCGCCGGGAGATCGGCATGGGCGACGACGCGGACCCCCGGGCCGACGCCGCCGAGCTGGGCCGCAGGCTCGGTCGCCTCATCCGAGCCGAGATTGGCGAGGACCCGAGCATCGCGTTCGACTACGTCGGACGATCCACCTTCGGCACCTCGGTGCACGTGGTGCGGCGCGGCGGCACCGTGGTGACCTGCGGATCAAGCACCGGCTACGAGCACAGCTACGACAACCGCTACCTCTGGATGAACCTGAAGCGGGTGATCGGCAGCCACATCGCGAACCTCCACGAACAGACGGAGTGCGTACGGCTGTTCAGCCGGGGCAAGCTGGTGCCGGTGCTCAGCCGCGTCTTTCCGCTGGAGCAGGTCGGGGACGCCGCGCGACTCGTGCAGCAGAACCGGCACCTCGGCAAGGTCGGCGTCCGCTGCCTGGCGCCGCGCGACGGACTGGGTGTGACCGACCCGGCAGCCCGTGCCCGTATCGGCGAGGAACGCCTCAACGCCTGGCGCCGCCACGCCGCGGCCACCGCCCCGGCGGGAGCCGCCCGATGAGCGCCCGGGGCATCCTAGGCACCGGCTCCTACCTGCCCGAACGAGAGGTCGGCAACGAGGAGGTCGCCGCGTGGTGCGGCGTCACCGCGCAGTGGATCGAGGAACGGACCGAGATCCTCACCCGGCGGTACGCGGCGTCCGACGAAGCCACGTCGGACCTCGCCGTGCACGCCGTCACCCGGGCCCTGCAGGCCGCCGGGATCACGGCGGACCAGCTCGACTACCTGATCGTGTCGACGTCCACCGGCGACTCCCCCCAGCCACCCACCGCCTACCTGGTCCAGAACGCCATCGGCGCGTCGGGCGCCGCCTGCTTCGACATCAACGTGGTGTGCAGCGGCTTCGTGTACGGGCTTGAACTGGCCCACCGGCTGCTCGCCGGGCGACCCCAGGGCTACGCCGTGGTCGTCGGCGCCGATGTCTACTCGCGCATCCTGGACCACGCCGACCACCGCACCACGGTCCTCCTCGGCGACGGCGCGGGCGCCGCCGTCGTCGGCCCGGTCCGCGACGACCACGGCTTCCTCGGCACCGAGTTGTCCAGCAGCGGAGAGGCCCACCGGCTCATCCGGGTCGAGGCCGGCGGCAGCCGTACCCCCCTCACCCCGCATACCGTGGATGAGGGCGGCCACTTCTTCCGGATGGACGGCCGGGGCGTTCGCGACTTCGTCATGGAACACGTACCGCCGATCCTGGACCGGCTGCTGCGCAGCGCCGGGTTCGGCGCCGACATCGTCGACCACTTCGTGCCGCACCAGCCCAACGGGGTGCTGCTGAGCCGCCTGGTGGAGAAGGCCGGGATGACCGGAGCCCGCACGCATCGCACGTTGGAGAGATACGGGAACGTGGGCAGCGCCTCCGTGCCGGTCGCCCTGGACGACGGTGTGCGCTCGGGTGCGATCCGCGACGGTGACGTCGTTCTGCTGGCCGGGTTCGGCGGCGGTATGTCCGTCGGGGCGGCCCTGATGCGCTGGCAGGAGAACTCATGAGCCACGACCCGATGAACCGGCTGGGAGTGGTCGGTTGCGGCGTGATGGGCGCGGGCATCGCCGACATCGCGGCCCGGGCCGGGCTCGACGTCCGCGTGGTCGTGTCGCGCGCCGGAGCCATCCCGGTGGGCCTCGACCGCATCCGGCGCTCCATGGGCCAGGCCGTCCGCCGGGGCACGCTCACCGAGCGGGACCGGGACGCGGCCCTCGGCCGCATCGAGGTGACGGCGGACATCGACCGGCTCGCCGACCGCGACTGCGTGATCGAGGCGGTCCCCGAGAACGAGGACCTGAAGACCGCCCTGTTCACCCGGATCGACGGCCTCCTCAAGGACGACGAAACCGTCCTTGCCACCAACACGTCCTCCCTCCCGATCGGCCGGATGGCCCGGGGAACCCGTAACCCCCAACGGGTCATCGGCGTCCACTTCTTCAGCCCGGTGCCGCTCATGCCCCTGGTCGAGCTGATCAGCACGTCCCGGACCGACGAGCGGACCCGCACCCGGACCGCGGCCCTGCTCACCGGCCCCTTGGGCAAGACCCTCATCGAGGCACCCGACCGCGCGGGGTTCGTGGTCAACGGGCTCCTCATTCCCTATCTCCTCGGCGCGATGCGCATGGTGGAGTCCGGCCAGGTGACCGCGGACACAGTCGACCAGGGCATGACGCTGGGCTGTGCCCATCCGGTAGGCCCGCTGCGGCTGGCCGATCTGATCGGGCTCGACGTCGTCAAGGCGGTGGCCGACGCCCTGCACCGGGAGTTCACCGAACCGCAGTACGCCCCGCCGCCGATCCTGCTGCGGCTGGTGGAGGAGGGAAGGCTCGGCAAGAAGAGCGGGCGGGGGTTTCACCGGTACGAGGGGTGAACCGCCGCGCTCACTTCCCCTCCGGATGACGGGTGGAACCCGGCGAGGGCTGCCCCGGTTCTTGCGGCGGTCCTCGGCGGTTGCGGCGATGGATCGTCAGCTGGTGGCCAGGTGGTTGGCAAGGTCAGCGGCCATGGACAGCGTGGTAGGTTCCGCCAGTTGGCGAGGAGGACCTCCGTCGGGGCCGGACTGGGGTGAGCGGTCGCATTCACGCTGAGCTGGGGCCGAGGACCGGATGGTTCGAGGGGTTGATGGGCGATGCAGATGACTCGCTACCGTGCTTGGGGGCCGTCCGTCCTTGGGGTTCGTACACGCGCGGTGGTGTCGGGTGTCGCATCACGCGGTCGGAGCGGAGGCTGCCGAGGATCTGCACCGGCAGGTCGCCGGGCAGGTGGGCGATGCGGGGTGCGTCGTAGCCGACGTCCAGCACCACGAGGATTTCCGGGTCGCCCTCACGCCACTGGCCGGCGGCGACGAGCCGCTCGACGGCCTTGCGGAGCTGGATTGTGGTGACCGCGGCAACATCGGCGCCGGGCTGCAGACGGACCGCATCCAGCACGGCGGTCCAGGACGTGTGGCCGCTCTCCAGCACCGAACCTGAAAGCACCTCAAATCATGATAGACCCGGTGCCGGTGAGCGGCCAGCGAAGAACCGACCGGCATGCCACTGGAGGCTTCCGCAGTGGGTGACGTGACCCGGCCTTTCCCGACCCGCAGCCTGTAGATGTCAATGGTGCTCTTGTCGAGGTCGGACAAGCACTCTCATGTGCCCATCTGGCCTCGTCAGAAGCTACGCTTGCGGCCACGCAGTGCCCTCGCTGGCCCCTTTCGGTTGCCCCGCCGGTGGACAGCCGGTGGGCAGACGCCTTTGGACGGTGCGTCACGGGGTGGCACGGGTCAACCTGTTGCACATGATCTGATCAGCAAAAACGTCACCACGCGGCACGACGAGGCACGGCGCAACATGAACGCTCATGGTCTCGGAATGCGTAGGTCTTGGGTTCGAATCCAGAAGGCGGCTCCGAGGGAGGCTGCAATTCGGACCTCTGACCTGCGGCTTCTTGCTGTTCGTGACGCTTAGTCCGTTGAGAATACGACTGCCGACCTGCGTATCGGAATGCGCAGGTCGGTGATTCCCCGCCCGGAATGGCTGGCGGAACTCTAGCCCACGAGCAGCCTTTGAACTGGAGTCTCCTTGAGGCGGGCGAGCGCCCGGATCTGCTTCGAGCGGGTCGGGGTGCGCAACGAGAGCGCATCGGTGCAGAGTTGGTCTGGAGGAAGCAGGGCTTGTGCGCGATTGGTGACTCCGTTCTTATGGCTACTGGAGCAGGTCGTTCGAAGGGCGTATGAATGGGCAGATGATGCCGACCTCCGCGAGTTCTACGAGACCGTTATCCGCGAGGCGATGCAAATTGAGGACTTTCGAACGCTCCTGAACGGGTGGTTCCTTGTGGAGCTTTGGCCACGGTTGTGGTTCTAGCCTCTAGCGCGGGGGCGTTTGGAGAGCCGGTTGCCTGACCTGGGCAGTGTCTTCAAATGATCTTGGGTGTTGGATCATGGTGTCGTGATACGTCGCCATGAGCTGTCAGATGCCGAGTGGGAGTTTGTCCGGCCGCTGCTGCCCGAGTCGTTGCGGGGGCGGAAGCGGCTGGACGACCGCAGGGTTCTGAACGGGATCGTGTGGAAGTTCCGGACCGGGACCGCCTGGCGGGACGTGCCCGGGCGTTACGGGCCGTGGGCCACGCTGCATACCCGTTTTCGCAGGTGGGCGGCGGACGGGACGTTCGACCGGATGCTGCGGGCCGCCCAGGCGAAAGCGGACGCGGCGGGCGGCATCGAGTGGCTGGTGTCGGTCGACTCCACGGTCGTCCGGGCCCACCAGCATGCGGCCGGGGCCCGAAAAGGGGGCTCCGCGACCCGGCCCTCGGCCGGTCCCGGGGCGGTCCGACCAGTAAAATTCACCTGGCCTGTGACGGCAGGGGCCGCCCGCTCGGCTTCGTCGTGACGGGCGGCGACGTCAACGACTGCACCCGGTTCACCGCCGTGATGGAAGCGATCCGGGTGCCCCGGATCGGCCCCGGGCGGCCCCGGGTCCGGCCCGGTCACGTCCTGGGCGACAAGGGCTGCAGCTCGAAGGCGATCCGCGCCTGGCTCCGCCGCAAGGGCATCGCCCACACGATTCCCGAGCGGGCAGACCAGGTCCGCAACCGGGCCCGGCGAGGCAGCCGCGGAGGCCGCCCGCCGGCCTTCGACCGGGAGGTCCACAAGCACCGCAACGTCGTGGAACGGTGCTTCAACCGCCTCAAGCAGTGGCGTGGCATCGCCACCCGGTACGACAAGACCGCCGAGTCCTACAAAGCGGCCGTCACCCTCGCATCGCTCCTGATGTGGGCGTGACATTTGACGACAGAACCTAGCACTCGATGATGTTCACCGCGAGCCCGCCCCGGGCCGTCTCCTTGTACTTGACCGACATGTCTGCGCCGGTCTCCTTCATGGTCTTGATGACCTTGTCCAGGGAGACCTTGTGGCTGCCGTCCCCCCGCAGCGCCATCTTCGCCGCCGTGACCGCCTTCACCGCCGCCATGCCGTTGCGTTCGATGCACGGGATCTGTACCAGGCCGCCGACCGGGTCGCAGGTCAGGCCCAGGTTGTGTTCCATGCCGATCTCCGCCGCGTTCTCGACCTGCTCCGCGCTGCCGCCCAGGACCTCGGCCAGGGCGCCCGCCGCCATGGAGCAGGCCGAGCCGACCTCGCCCTGGCAGCCGACCTCGGCGCCGGAGATGGAGGCGTTCTCCTTGAAGAGCATGCCGATCGCGCCCGCCGCGAGGAGGAAGCGGACCACGTTCTCGTCCTTCTCCGCCGGCGTCGCGCCGCCCGCCGCGAAGTTCATGTAGTAGTGCAGGACGGCCGGGATGATGCCCGCCGCGCCGTTCGTCGGGGCGGTGACGACCCGGCCGCCCGCCGCGTTCTCCTCGTTCACGGCCATCGCGTACAGCGTGATCCACTCCATCGCGTGGGCCTGCTGGTCGCCCTCGGCGCGCAGTTGGGGCGCCGCCGGCGCGGCGCGGCGGGCGTCCGATAGGCCGCCGGGGAGGATTCACACGCGCGAGATGCCCCCGGATAGGCACGCCAGCAT
>NZ_JBHZDA010000056.1:19213-33153 GCF_042755665.1 Streptomyces sp. NPDC059142 | reverse complement strand
GGGGCGTACACCCTCTTCCCCCGCCATCTCAAACTCGGTCCCCCACACCCCGCGGGGGCCCGGGTGGGCCCCGCCGCCGCGAGGGGGCCGCGCCGACTGCGCGGCGCGGCGGCGGACCTTGAGGCCGCCGGGGAGGATGCCCTCGCGGGAGATGCCCCGGGAGACGCACGCCTGCATGACCCGCCAGATCTCCAGCAGCCCGGCCCGGATCTCGTCCTCCGTGCGCCACGCCTTCTCGTTCTCCAGCATCAGCGCGGAGATCGACAGGCCGGTGTCGGCGGAGAGCCGCAGCAGTTCGTCGCCGGTGCGGAAGGGGTGTTTCAGTACCGTGTCGTCCAGTTTGATGCGGTCCTCGCCCACGGCGTCGTCGTCCACGACGAAGCCGCCGCCCACCGAGTAGTACGTCTTCTCCAGCAGCGGCGCGCCCTCGGCGTCGTACGCGAACACCGTCATGCCGTTGGCGTGGTACGGCAGGGCCTTGCGGCGGTGCAGGACCAGGTCCTTGTCGGCGTCGAAGGCGATCTCGTGGACGCCGAGCAGGCTGAGCCGGCCGGTGTCGCGGATGTGCGCCACCTTGTCGTCGGCGCTCTCCACATCGACCGTGCGCGGGGAGTCGCCCTCCAGGCCCAGCAGGACGGCCTTCGGGGTGCCGTGGCCGTGGCCGGTCGCGCCGAGCGAGCCGTACAGCTCGCACCGTACGGAGGCGGTGTGGGCGAGCAGGCCCTCGTTCTTGAGGCGGCGGGCGAACAGGCCCGCCGCGCGCATCGGGCCGACCGTGTGGGAACTGGAGGGGCCGATGCCGACCGAGAACAGGTCGAAGACCGAGATGGCCACGGTGGTGCTCCTTACAGGGTGTCGTACGGCGGGGAGGCCGTACGTGGGACGGGGCACCGCGCGTACGGACCGGGGGTGGTGGTCCGGTGGGCGCGGTGCCCCGGCGTACTCGGGTCGGGGTTACAGGCCCGGGTACAGCGGGTGCTTCTCGGCGAGCGCGGTGACGCGGCCCGCCAGTGCCTCACGGTCGAACTCCGGCTTCAGCGCCGCCGCGATGACGTCCGCGACCTCGGTGAAGTCCTCCGCGGTGAAGCCGCGGGTGGCCAGCGCCGGGGTGCCGATCCGCAGGCCCGAGGTGACCATCGGGGGGCGCGGGTCGTTCGGGACGGCGTTGCGGTTGACGGTGATGCCGACCTCGTGGAGCCGGTCCTCGGCCTGCTGGCCGTCCAGCTCCGAGTTGCGCAGGTCGACCAGGACCAGGTGCACGTCCGTACCGCCGGACAGGACGGAGACGCCCGCCTCGGTCACGTCCGGCTGCACCAGCCGCTCGGCGAGGATGCGGGCGCCGTCCAGGGTGCGCTGCTGGCGCTCCTTGAACTCGTCCGTGGCCGCCACCTTGAAGGAGACCGCCTTGCCCGCGATGACATGCTCCAGCGGGCCGCCCTGCTGGCCCGGGAAGACCGCGGAGTTGATCTTCTTCGCCAGTTCCTTGGTGGAGAGGATCACGCCGCCGCGCGGACCGCCGAGGGTCTTGTGCGTGGTGGTGGTGACGACATGGGCGTGCGGCACCGGGTTGGGGTGCAGCCCGGCGGCGACCAGACCGGCGAAGTGCGCCATGTCGACCATCAGGTACGCGCCGACCTCGTCCGCGATCCGGCGGAAGGCCGCGAAGTCGAGCTGACGGGGGTACGCGGACCAGCCGGCCACGATCAGCTTCGGGCGGGACTCCTTGGCGAGCCGCTCGACCTCGGCCATGTCGATCTGGCCGGTCTCGCCGTCGACGTGGTACGCGACGACGTCGTAGAGCTTGCCCGAGAAGTTGATCTTCATGCCGTGGGTGAGGTGCCCGCCGTGCGCGAGGTTCAGCCCCATGATCGTGTCGCCGGGCGAGAGCAGCGCGAACATCGCGGCGGCGTTCGCCTGGGCGCCCGAGTGCGGCTGTACGTTCGCGTGCTCGGCGCCGAAGAGCGCCTTCACCCGGTCGATGGCGATCTGCTCGACCACGTCGACGTGCTCACAGCCGCCGTAGTAGCGGCGGCCCGGGTAGCCCTCGGCGTACTTGTTGGTGAGGACGGAGCCCTGGGCCTCCATGACCGCGACCGGGGCGAAGTTCTCCGAGGCGATCATTTCGAGGGTGGACTGCTGACGGTGGAGTTCGGCGTCGACAGCGGCGGCGACGTCGGGGTCCAGCTCATGGAGTGAGGCGTTCAGAAGCGACTTCGAAGACATCACGGTCCCTGGGGTGTCTTGATGCGGGGTCGGCCGGGTGAGCTGCGTCACGTCAGTTTCCGGAGAACTCTGCGTATTCGTCCGCGGTGAGCAGGTCCTTCGGCTCCTCGGTGACGCGTACCTTGAACAGCCAGCCGCCCTCGAAGGGCGCGGAGTTCACCAGTGAGGGGTCGTCGACGACGTCCTGGTTGGTCTCGGTGACCTCGCCGGTCACCGGGGCGTACAGGTCGCTGACGGACTTGGTGGACTCCAGCTCTCCACAGGTCTCGCCCGCGGTCACCGTCTCACCGACCTCCGGAAGCTGGGCGTACACGACATCGCCGAGGGCGTTGGCCGCGTACTCCGTGATACCGACCGTCGACACACCGTTCTCGGCGGCCGTCAGCCACTCGTGCTCCTTGCTGTAGCGAAGCTGCTGGGGGTTGCTCATGAGCTGAATTCTCCTGTACGCGGGGGAGTGGTGCGGAACGGCTGTCTTGCGGACCGAGACGGCGCCGGGGCGGCACCTGGAGGGCACCGGCACGGCGCCGGGACGGGCGCGCGACCGACCGACGGACGGACGGATGGGACGGGCGGCGGGAGCGCCGGGGTGCCGGACGGCGTCCGGGTCACTTCCGGCGCTGGTAGAAGGGCAGCGCCACGACCTCGTACGGCTCGTGGGAACCGCGGATGTCCACGCCCACCCCCGCCGTACCGGGCGCGGCGTACGCGGCGTCCACGTACGCCATGGCGATCGGCCGGCCCAGCGTCGGCGACGGGGCGCCCGATGTGACCTCGCCCACGACCGCGCCGCCGGCGACCACCGGGTATCCGGAGCGCGGGACGCGGCGGCCCTCGGCGATCAGGCCGACCAGCTTGCGCGGCGGGGCGGACGCGGCGCGCTCGGCGGCGGCCTCCAGCGCCGCGCGGCCGACGAAGGCGCCGCCGTTCGAGGTCTTGTCGAACTTCACGACCCGGCCGAGACCCGCGTCGAACGGGGTGAGCGCGGTGGACAGCTCGTTCCCGTACAGCGGCATGCCCGCCTCCAGCCGGAGGGTGTCACGGCAGGAGAGCCCGCAGGGCACCAGCCCGACCCCCGCGCCTGCCTCGGTGAGCGCCTTCCACAGCTCCTCCGCGTGCCGGGGCTCCACGAAGAGCTCGAAGCCGTCCTCCCCGGTGTAGCCGGTCCGCGCGATCAGGGCGGGGACCCCGGCGACGGTGCCGGGCAGGCCCGCGTAGTACTTGAGCCCGTCCAGGTCGGCGTCGGTCAGCGCCTTCAGGATGCCGGGGGACTCCGGACCCTGGACGGCGAGCAGCGCGTACGCGTCGCGGTCGTCCCGTACGGCGGCGTCGAACCCCGTCGCGCGGGCGGTCAGCGCGTCCAGGACCGTCTGCGCGTTGGAGGCGTTGGCGACGACCATGTACGTGTCGTCGCCGAGGCGATAGACGATCAGGTCGTCCAGGATCCCGCCGTCCTCCTGGCAGATCATCGTGTAGCGGGCCCGGCCGGTGGCCACGGCGCCGATGTTGCCGACGAGCGCGTGGTCCAGGAGGCGTCCGGCGTCCGGTCCGGTGACGGTGATCTCGCCCATGTGGGAGAGGTCGAAGAGCCCGGCGCGGGTGCGGACGGCGGTGTGCTCGTCCCGCTCGCTGCCGTAGCGCAGCGGCATGTCCCAGCCGGCGAAGTCGGTCATGGTCGCGCCCAGCGCGCGGTGCGTGGCGTCGAGGGCGGTACGGCGCGGGGTGCTGCTCGGGGGGACATGGCTCATCGGTGTGGCTCCCAGGGCATGACGGCGAGGACGGTCCTCCCCATCTGTCATCGGAACCTGAGAGGTTCATCACGACCCCGCGTATGGAGGGCATGACTTGCACCTTGGGTGGAGCCGCGACGACGCGGCCCGCTTTTCAGATCTGCCTCATCCACGCGGTACGGGGCCTGAGAGATTCAAGGGAGGAACTTGCTCCTTCGGCGCCCGGCGCACACGGTGACCGGGACTCTCCCGCGCGGATTCAAACGGCCGGTATGCAGTTGGCGGGCACATCATCGCACGGGCCGCCGCGGAGTGGGGCGGCCGGTCACCACGCCGTCGCGCGGATGACCGGACGCGGCGCGGGTACGGGTGAGAAGCTTGCGGGACATTACCAAGTCTTTACACTCCATGGGCAAGAGTCATGGGCCAGACGGACTGAGCTGACACGGACTGAGCTGACAGGGGGACGGCGATGATCTCGCAGGGGTCCGGCGCGTGCGCCACGACCGCGGGTGTGCCCGCACAGCAGGGCGTGAGACCGGTCGGGGACGGCCCGGCGGTGAGAGGCCCCGGGGCGGTGGGCGCGCCCGCCGCGACCGTCCCCGTCGCGCCCGCCGTGCGCGATCTGCGGGGGCTGGGGCCCGGAGGGGGCCCGGACGGTCTCGTCTTCGACGCCGGTGACCTCGTCGTCGTCTCCGGGCTGCCCGGCAGCGGCAAGTCCACGCTGATCCGGCGGGCCGCGCAGGGCGGCGGCATCGACTCCCAGGACGCGCGGGACCGCTGGGCCCGGCTGATGCCGCCCGCGCTGCCGTACGCCGTCTACCGCCCCCTCGTACGAACGGCGCACTACGCGGGGCTCCGGCGCGCGCTGGGCTCCGGAGCGAGCCTGGTCGTGCACGACTGCGGTACGCAGGCCTGGGTACGGCGCTGGCTCGCCCGGGAGGCCCGTACGCGCGGGCGCCGGCTGCATCTGCTCCTGCTGGACGTGGCGCCCGAGACCGCCAGGGAGGGCCAGCGCGAGCGCGGCCGGGGCGTCTCCGGATACGCCTTCGCACGCCACCGCGGCGCGGTCCGCCGGCTGCTCTCGGACGCCGAGACGGGCCGGCTCCCCGCCGGATGCGCCTCGGCCGTGCTGCTGGACCGGGACGCGGCGGGCGCGCTGGAGCGCATCGCCTTCTTAACCGAGCCGCACACCGATTGACGGAGCCGCCCCCGGTCACCGCCCACCCGGTGACCCACCGCGGGCGGCGCACCCCGCGGCCTGCGGCGTTAGGGTGCTGCCGCAGGGTCCTGGGCGGACGGGGTGGAGAGGTACACAGTGGTGAACACAGCATGGCCGGGCAACGAGCTGGAAGAGGTGCTCACCGCCTCGCTCGGCAACGACGCGGCGGGCGGACGGCTGGTCGAGGTGCTCGGACGCAGCGAGATCTGGGTGCCGCTGCCCAACGGCGGCGGCCCCGACAGCCCCGCGCTCGACCTGCCGACGGTGGAGATCGACGGCGCACCGTACGTCCCGGTCTTCAGCTCGCACCAGCAGTTCCTCAGTTGCGTCGGCGACCACATGGCGTTCACCGTCGCGCCCGCCCGCGAGTTCGCCCGCGGACTGCCGCCGCAGCTCGGCATCGCGATCAACCCCGGCGGAGCGGTCGGGGTACCCCTCCCGCCGCTCGCCGTCGCCGAACTCTGCCGGGTGGGGCGCACCCCGCTCGACGGACCGGCCAGCGGGGGCCGCGTCCGGCTCTTCCAGCCGGACTGGAAGGAGGACCCGGTCGACTTCCTCTCCGCCGCCGCGGCCGAGTTCGGGGCGACGGGCACGGTGGCCACCGCCCGCCGCGCGCTCGCCAGCGTCGAGGGCGAGCCCCCGGTCCTCTTCATCGGCGTCCAGCTCTCCTCCTGGGAGGCCGCCGACCGCAACGCGCCGATGGACGCGCTCGGCCGCGCGCTCGGCCGGGTCCCGGTGGCCTGGCCGGTCAACCTCCTCCTGCTCGACCTGACCCAGGACCCGGTCGGCGAGTGGATGCTGGCGAAGGTCAGGCCCTTCTACGAACGGGCGTAGCCGTAGCCGGAAGCGCGGGGCCGGAAGCGCGGGGCGGCGGCCGGCGCCCCGCACCGGGTGCCGGGCCCGTCCGCCGGCTCCGTACCGCACTCCGTGTCCCATCCGGGACCTGACCGGAGGGGTACGACCGGCCGGGGCGGGTATGACCCGTAGTCGCGGGCGCGTCGCCGCTCCGGTCACCGGACGGTTCACGGGGCGTACGCGGTGGAAGGACACGGGGCTCGCGCGGTGGAGAACCGGCCGTACCGCGCCTCCCGCCTATGCGGCACGCGCACCCGCCGTCAAGTCGGTGTCAGGCCAGCCGCCTAAGCTGGTTTGATGGCCTGGCCGGCGCACCGCGCGGCGCCGGGGAGCGGGACGAATGGTGGATCGAAGAGGGGCGGGACCCAGAGTGAGCGCGTCAGGCACCGCGGCGGCCGGGCAGGTCGAGCACATGCTGCGCCAGGTGACGCCGGGACGGTACGACGCGTACGAGGCACTGCTCCAGGCCCTCGCCGACGACAGCGTCTGGATGCTGCTCTGGCACGGTCAGGCCGGTTCGCCCGACGCCCAGTACGGCAACATGGAGGTCGACGGGCTCGGCTACGCGCCCTGCGTCACCTCCGCCCAGGAGCTGTCCGCCAGCGGCTGGACCCGGGCCCATGAGGTGGTTTCCGGCCGCGACATCGCCCGCGCCCTCTTCCCGGACCGCTGGGGGATCTGGCTCAATCCGCATGCGCCCGGCGGCGGCCTCGGCATCCCGTGGCTGGACCTGCGCCGGATCGCCACCGGCCTCGACCGGATGCCCGCGGGGCCGCTGCGGCTCTCCGAGCCGGCCATCCAACTCCCGCAGTTCTACGCCCTGCTCACGCAGAACGCGCACCGCACCCCCGCCGTGCGCTCGCTGCGCCGCGCCTGGGTGCAGCCGGCGCTGGGCGCCCCGTACCTGGCGATCGGCCTCGACCTGTACGACACGAGCCCGGCCTCCGTCGACTCCGTACGCGCGATGATGCGCCAGTCGATCGGCGCCGTCCCCGAGGGGCTGCCGGTCTCCACCGTCGCCATGTCCGACGAGTACGACCCGGTCACGATGTGGCTGCGCGTCAACTCCCGCCCGTTCTACGACCGGGAGGCGCACGCGGCGCACGCGGCGCCCGTCCAGTCCTCCGGTTACGGCTATCCGCCCCCTGCCTCTCGCGCATACTGAACGCTCCACGGGGGAGGAACGGGTGGGGCACGCATGCCCGTTCTGGTGGATTCTGACGGATTGGTGATCGGTCTCGTCCGTTGAGGCCGAAGTCGTGTCCGTATAACGGTAACCCTCTGATCGCATCACGGTTGAGCAAACATTCCCGGATGGGGCTGGCGGGTGATCGCGATAGGGCTGAAGACTCCCTCCAGCAGGTGGCATCGGCACGTATGTGCGAGCGATGTGCGGGCGACGCGCTGACAGAAGCGGATCGCCCGAACCGGGGGGACCACCATGCGACATCAATGAAGTGAACGAGCCGCTACAGCGGCGGGCACAGGCCGGCCACCCGTCGGCCGAGAGGGGTCTCCAGCGCAATGACGGCACCTATCGAGACCACCGGGTCGGCGGCGCAAGCGCAGCCGGAAGCGGTGCTGGAAGGCGCCGGGGGCAAGCAGATCGAGGGCCGCTCGCTCGGCCGGATCGCGTGGACGCGTTTCAAACGGGACAAGGTCGCCATGGCGGGCGGCGTCATCGTGATCCTGCTGGTCCTTGTCGCCGTACTCTCCAAACCGCTCCAGTCCGTCTTCGGGCTCGACCCCAACGCCTTCAACCAGGACCTGGTCGACCCCACGCTGCTCGCGCCCAAGGGCAGCTTCGGCGGCATGAGCTGGGACCACCCCCTGGGTGTCGAACCGCAGACCGGCCGGGACATCCTGGCCCGCATCATCGAGGGCTCCTGGGTCTCCCTGGTCGTCGCGGCCGGGTCCACGCTGCTCTCCGTCGTCATCGGCGTCGTGATGGGCGTCGTCGCCGGCTTCTACGGCGGCTGGGTCGACAGCGCCATCAGCCGCATGATGGACACCTTCCTCGCCTTCCCGCTGCTCCTCTTCGCGATCTCGATCTCCGCGTCGCTCCAGGGCAGCGTGTTCGGGCTCGAAGGGCTCTCGCTGCGGATCGCCGTACTGATCTTCGTGATCGGCTTCTTCAGCTGGCCGTACATCGGCCGCATCGTGCGCGCGCAGACGCTCAGCCTGCGGGAGCGGGAGTTCGTGGAGGCGGCCAGGTCGCTCGGCGCGCGCGGCCCGTTCATCCTCTTCCGGGAGCTGCTGCCCAACCTGATCGCGCCGATCCTCGTCTACTCGACGCTGCTGATCCCCACCAACATCCTCTTCGAGGCTTCCCTGAGCTTCCTCGGCGTCGGTATCGCGCCGCCGCAGTCCTCGTGGGGCGGCATGCTGTCCACCGCGGTCGACCTGTACCAGGTCGACCCGATGTTCATGGTCATTCCTGGCATGGCGATCTTCATCACCGTGCTGGCCTTCAATCTGCTGGGGGACGGTCTGCGTGACGCACTCGACCCCCGTGGCAAGTAATCGCGGCCCGGCCGCACCATCGATCGAGGGGGCTTTCCTCAGGTGAACAGCAGAAAGACAGCATCGGCCGTCGCCGTCACGCTGGCGTTGGCACTCGGTGCTACCGCCTGTGGCAGCGGTGACAGCGACAGCAAGGACGGCAATGGGGGCGGCAGCGCGAAGGCCGATGCCGGACTGAGCACCATCGTCAACGCCAGCACCAAGAAGGGGGGGACGGTCACGTACGAGCACTCCAGTGGCCCGGACTCCCTGGACCCGGGCAACACGTACTACGGCTGGGTGCAGAACTTCTCCCGCCTGTACGCCCGTTCCCTGGTGACGTTCAAGCCGGCCGCCGGCAAGGAGGGCCTCACGGTCGTTCCCGACCTGGCGACCTCCCTCGGCAAGGGCAGCCCGGACGCCAAGACCTGGACGTACACGCTCCGCAAGGGCGTGAAGTTCCAGGACGGCACCGAGATCACCTCCGCGGACGTCAAGTACGCCATCGAGCGCTCCAACTTCGCGCCCGAGGCCATCTCCAACGGTCCGACGTACTTCAAGTCGTACCTGGACGGTGGCGACAAGTACAAGGGTCCGTACAAGGACAAGTCGCCCGACGGTCTCAAGTCCATCGAGACGCCGGACAAGTACACGATCACGTTCAAGCTGAACAAGCCGTTCGCGGACATGGACTACCTGGCCGCGTTCTCGCAGACGGCCCCGGTCCCGCAGAAGGCCGACACGGGCGCCGAGTACGTCCAGAAGATCGTGTCCTCGGGCCCGTACAAGTTCGACACGTACAGCGAGAGCCGCGGCGCGACCTTCTCCCGGAACCCCGAGTGGGACCAGGCGAGCGACCCGATCCGCAAGGCGCTGCCGGACAAGATCGAGCTGAAGTTCAACGTCAACGCCTCGACGGTCGACGAGCACCTGCTCAGCGACACGATCACCGCGGACATCGCCGGCACCGGGCTCCAGTCGAAGACGCAGCCGAAGGTGCTCGTCAAGCCGGCCGAGAAGGCCCGGACGGACAACCCCTACGCCGGCGCGCTCGCCTACCTGGCGATGAACGTCAACGTGAAGCCGTTCGACAACGTCGAGTGCCGCAAGGCCGTCCAGTACGCGATCAACAAGGCCGGTGTGGTCGACGCCGTCGGTGGCGCGGTCAAGGGTGACCCCGCCTCCACGATGATCCCGCCGTCGGTCGCCGGGTACAAGAAGTTCGACCTGTACCCGACCGAGGGCAGCAAGGGCGACGCGGCCAAGGCCAAGGAGCAGCTCACCAAGTGCGGTCAGCCGAACGGCTTCAAGACCTCGCTGACGGCGCGCTCCGACCGTCCCGACGAGGTCCAGGCCGCCACGCAGATCCAGCAGAGCCTGAAGGCGATCGGCATCCAGGCCGACATCAAGCAGTTCCCGGCCGACAAGTACTTCACGGACTTCGCGGGCTCCCCCAAGTGGGTCCACGACAACAAGGCCGGCCTGATGATGATGGCCTGGGGTGCTGACTGGCCCACCGGCTACGGCTTCCTCGACTCGATCGTGAACGGTTCGGCCATCAAGCCGTCCGGTGGCACGAACCTGATGGAGCTGAACGACCCGAAGATCAACAAGGCGCTGACCGACGGTATCGGCACCCTCGACGCCACCGCCCGTGGCGAGAAGTGGGGCGAGGTCGACAAGCTGGTCATGGAGAACGCGTCCGCGGTGCCGCTCTTCTACAAGAAGAACCTGCTCTACCGCCCGGACTCGGCGACCAACGTCACCGTCGCGGAGTCGTACCTCGGTATGTACGACTACGTGCTGATGAGCTCGTCCAAGTAAGTCCGCGTGACCTTCCGAGCGGGCTCGGCACAGACTCCGGGCCCGCTCGGCTACACATTCAGTAACACCTGTTACATCAATCAGCACCCCCCGAAAGGCAGGTGAAGGTGCCGGATCGTCCGGGCGCACCCCGCCCGCACGCCCTGGTACCGCACGGCTGTGGCTGCGTACATCATCCGACGCGTATTCGCCGCGGTGTTGCTGCTGCTGGTGGTCAGCGCAGTCACGTTCGCGATCTTCTTCCTGGTGCCCCGGCTGGGCGGCCAGACGACCGACTCACTGGCGGCCCAGTACGTCGGCAAGGGCGCCGACCCTGACGCCATCGCCGCCATCAAGGCGAACCTGGGGCTGGAGGATCCGCTCTACCTCCAGTACTGGCACTTCATCAAGGCCATCGTGGTCGGCGCCGAGTACAACCTCGGCCCCAACCCCTCGGTGTGCAACGCACCGTGCTTCGGCTACTCCTTCAAGACCCACGTCGAGGTCTGGCCCGAGATCCTCCAGCGCATCCCGGTCACCTTCTCGCTGGCCATCGGCGCGGCGGTCATCTGGGTCGTCTCCGGTGTCGCCATCGGCGTTCTCTCCGCGCTCAAGCGGGGCTCGATCTTCGACCGCCTGACCATGGGCATCGCCCTGGCCGGTGTCTCGCTGCCGATGTTCTTCACCGGCCTCGTCTCCCTCGCGCTGTTCAGCTTCCACTGGACGATCTGGGAGGAGCTGGAGTTCGTGCCCTTCTCCGAGAACCCCGGCGACTGGGCGTGGAACCTCATCCTTCCCTGGTGCACCCTCGCCTTCCTGTACTCCGCCCTCTACGCGCGGCTCACCCGCGCGGGGATGCTGGAGACCATGGGCGAGGACTACATCAGAACCGCGCGGGCGAAGGGTCTGCGGGAGCGCCAGGTGGTCGTCAAGCACGGCCTGCGCGCCGCGCTCACCCCGCTCGTCACCATCTTCGGCATGGACTTCGCCCTGCTCCTCGGCGGCGCGGTCATCACCGAGCGCGTCTTCTCCTTCCAGGGGATGGGCGCGTACGCCATCCAGGGCGTGACCCGCAGCGACCTGCCCATCGTGATGGGTGTGACGCTGGTCGCCGCCTTCTTCATCGTTCTCTGCAATCTGCTGGTGGACCTCGTGTACGCCGCGATCGACCCCCGGGTGAGGCTCTCATGAGCGACGTGAGCAAGACGCAGGACGCGAGCGGGGACGAGGCGGGTACGGGCGCGACGGGCACGGGCACGGTGGACACGGCCGCGGCCACGGGCGCCCCCGGCGCTCCGGCGGCGAAGGACGCGTTCCTCTCCGTACGGGACCTCCGTATCCACTTCAACACCGACGACGGCCTCGTGAAGTCCGTCGACGGCGTCAGCTTCGACCTCCAGGCGGGCAAGACCCTCGGCATCGTCGGCGAGTCCGGCTCCGGGAAGTCCGTGACCTCGCTGGGCATCATGGGGCTGCACAACTCCGAGCGCGCCCGGATCTCCGGCGAGATCTGGCTGGACGGCGAGGAGCTGATCGGCGCGGGTCCCGAGCGGGTGCGCGCGCTGCGCGGCCAGAAGATGTCGATGATCTTCCAGGACCCGCTCTCCGCGCTGCACCCGTACTACAGCGTCGGCGCGCAGATCGTGGAGGCGTACCGCGTCCACAACAAGGTCGACAAGAAGACCGCCAGGAAGCGGGCGGTCGAGATGCTCGACCGGGTCGGGATCCCCGAGCCGGCCCGGCGCTACCACGACTACCCGCACCAGTTCTCCGGCGGTATGCGCCAGCGCGCGATGATCGCGATGTCCCTGGTGAACAACCCCGAGCTGCTGATCGCCGACGAGCCGACGACCGCGCTGGACGTGACCGTCCAGGCGCAGATCCTCGACCTCATCCGTGACCTCCAGAAGGAGTTCCACTCGGCGGTCGTCATCATCACCCACGACCTCGGCGTCGTCGCCGAGATCGCGGACGACCTGCTCGTGATGTACGCGGGGCGGTGCATCGAGCGCGGCTCCTCGGAGAGCGTCTTCTACCAGCCGCAGCACCCCTACACCTGGGGCCTGCTCGGCTCGATGCCGCGTATCGACCGCGACCAGACCGACCGGCTGGTGCCGGTCAAGGGGACCCCGCCCAGCCTGATCAACGTCCCGTCCGGCTGTGCCTTCAACCCGCGCTGCCCGTACGCCGACGTCCCCAAGGACAACCTCACCCGCACGGTCCGCCCCGACCTGCGGGAGATCACCGACGGGCACTTCTCCGCCTGCCACATGTCGCGCGCGGAGCGGGAAAAGATCTGGACCGAAGAGATTGCGCCGAAGCTGTGACTGAGCTGACGAAGAAGATTCCGGAGCAGGTCGCGGCGGGTGGCCCCTCGGACGGTGTCGAGCCGATCCTCAGGGTCACCGGCCTGGTGAAGCACTTCCCGATCACCAAGGGCGTGCTGAAACGCAAGGTCGGCGCCGTCCAGGCGGTCGACGGGCTCTCCTTCGACGTACGTCCCGGGGAGACCCTGGGCGTCGTCGGCGAGTCCGGCTGCGGCAAGTCGACGATGGGCCGGCTGATCACGCGGCTGCTCGAACCGACCGGCGGAAAGGTCGAGTTCGAGGGCAAGGACATCACCCACATGTCCGCGGGCGCGCTGCGCCCGATGCGCCGCGACATCCAGATGATCTTCCAGGACCCGTTCGGATCGCTGAACCCGCGCCACACCGTCGGCGGGATCGTCTCCACCCCCTTCAAGCTCCAGGGCATCGAGCCCGAGGGCGGCGTGAAGAAGGAGGTGCAGCGGCTGCTGGAGCTGGTGGGCCTGAGCCCCGAGCACTACAACCGCTACCCGCACGAGTTCTCCGGCGGACAGCGCCAGCGCATCGGCATCGCGCGGGCGCTGGCCCTCAACCCGAAGCTGGTCGTCGCCGACGAGCCGGTCTCGGCGCTGGACGTGTCGATCCAGGCCCAGGTGGTGAACCTGCTGGACGACCTCCAGCAGGAGCTGGGACTGACGTACGTGATCATCGCGCACGACCTCTCGGTCATCCGCCACGTGTCGGACCGGATCGCGGTGATGTACCTCGGCAAGATCGTCGAGCTGGCGGACCGCAAGTCGCTGTACGAGTCGCCCAAGCACCCGTACACGAAGGCGCTGCTGTCGGCCGTGCCGGTGCCCGACCCGAGCCGGCGCGGCGGCAAGAGCGACCGCATCCTGCTCAAGGGCGATGTGCCGTCGCCGATCTCGCCGCCCACCGGCTGCCGGTTCCACACCCGGTGCTGGAAGGCGACGGAGATCTGCAAGACGACCGAGCCCCCGCTGATCCAGCTCGGGCCCGGCCACCAGGCGGCCTGCCACCACCCGGAGAACGCGCCGGACCAGCGTCCCCAGGACACGGTCTCGGTGGCGGCGCGGGAGACCATCGAGCTGGCGGAGGGCGCGACCGCCACCGCGGCGAAGTCGGCCGGGGAGACCGGCGGGACCGCCGGATCCGTCACGGAGTAGCGGCCCGCACCGGGCGCTCCGGTCGACAGGCGCCTGAGGTGCGGTACGAGGTGTGAGGTGTGTGGGGGGCCGCGGGGGGGCGCCCCGCGCGCCCCCCCGGGGGGGGCCGGGC
>NZ_JBHZDA010000056.1:5464-19203 GCF_042755665.1 Streptomyces sp. NPDC059142 | reverse complement strand
CGGCGGGAATCCGCCGGGCGCCACTCGCTTTCGGCGCCGGTACGGGCGGCAGGCGGGCAGGGGCGGTACGGCGGCGGAGGCGGTACGGCGGCAGGGGCGGTACGGCGCTCCCGTGCCGGTGCCGGTGCCGGTGCCGGTCCAGGTCCCGCTTCCGCTTCCGCTTCGCGAGGCGGTGCCTGTCCCGGTCCGTGAACCGGTTTTCGTCCGTATGTGCGTGTACCGGCACACTGTCCGGGTGTTCCATGACCTTTTCACGCCCTCCGTCCAGCACGCGCTCGACCTCGTCGGGATCTTCGTCTTCGCGATCTCCGGTGCCCTGCTCGCCGTACGGAAGAACTTCGACGTCTTCGGCATGGCGGTGCTGGCCGAGATCACCGCGCTGGGCGGAGGGCTGCTCCGTGATCTGATCATCGGAGCGGTGCCGCCCGCCGCCTTCACCGATCTGGGCTACTTCTCCATGCCGCTGGTGGCGACCGCGCTGGTCTTCTTCCTCCACCCCCACGTCGAGCGGATCCAGGGCGCCGTCAATGTCTTCGACGCGGCGGGGCTCGGCCTCTTCTGCGTCACGGGGACCACCAAGGCGTACGAGTACGGGCTCGGTCTGACCTCCTCGGTCGTCCTCGGCATGGCCACGGCCGTCGGCGGCGGCGTACTGCGCGACGTCCTCGCCAACGAGGTGCCCTCGCTGCTGCGCTGGGACCGCGACCTCTACGCCGTGCCCGCCATCGTCGGCGCCACGATGGTGGCCCTCTGTATCCGCTTCGACGCCCTCAACGGCCTCACCAGCGGGATCGCCGTCCTGACCGCGTTCGCTCTGCGCCTGCTCGCGATGCGCTTCCACTGGCGGGCGCCCCGCGCCTGGAACCGCCGCTCGGCGGCGGAGGAGCCCGTGTGACGCCGACGGGCCCGGGGCGGACCCGTACCCCTCACCCGCTTAAGCTACCGCTTAGTAAAGTCATGTTGTACGGTTGCGTCCCATGGCACAGGTATCCATCGGGGACAGCGAGTTCGACCGCGAGACGGCTGTCTCCCTCCGCGCCCCGGGCGTCTACGACACACGGCTCTTCCCGGGCTGGACCGTCATGAACATCGTCAACGGCGGCTATCTGCTGGCGGTCATGGGCCGTGCGCTCGGGGACGCCCTGCCGCACTCCGACCCGTTCGCCGTGTCCGCCCACTACCTCACGCCCTCGGTGCCGGGACCGGCCGTCGTACGGACCGAGACCCTGCGCACCGGCCGGACGCTCTCCACCGGCCAGGCGTCCCTCTTCCAGACCGGGGAGGACGGGAACGAGGTGGAGCGGATCCGCTTCCTCGCCTCGTACGGCGATCTGGACGCCCTCCCCGACGACGTGCGGACCTCTGCCAAGCCGCCGGAGATGCCGCCGCTGGAACGGTGCGTCGACACCGCCGACGGGCCCGCGCCCGAGGGCGACTTCACCATCCTCGACCGGCTCTCCATGCGGATCGACCCCGCCACCGTCGGCTGGGCGCTCGGCGAGCCCTCCGGGCGGGGCGAGATGCGCGCCTGGTTCGGACTCGCGGACGGCCGCGACCCCGATCCGCTCTCGCTGCTGTTCACCGTCGACGCGCTGCCGCCGACCTCCTTCGACCTGGGGCTGCGGGGCTGGACGCCGACCGTCGAACTGACCGTCCATGTCCGCTGCCGCCCGGCGCCGGGGCCGCTCCGGGTCGCCATCACCACCCGTAACCTGGCCGGCGGCTTCCTGGAGGAGGACGCGGAGATCTGGGACAGCCAGGACCGGCTGGTGGTCCAGTCCCGCCAACTGGCCCGCGCGCCCCGCGACTGAGTCCCGCGCTGCTGAGTCCCGCACGCCGGCGCCACGGGCGGCGGCGGGCCTGACGTACGAGGCGAACGGCGTCCCGTGCGGAAGCGCGGAAACGCGGAAACGCGGAATCACGGTCGGCAGGTGCCGTCCGAGGGGCGGAACCGGCCGGTCCGCGAGGACTCCGGCCTGTACCGGCTGCGTGGGCGGCCGTCCGCGCTCGTAGAATCGTGCCCACCATGGCTTACCTCGACCACGCCGCGACCACTCCGATGCTGCCGGAGGCGATCGAGGCGATGACCGCCCAGTTCGGCCTCGCCGGCAACGCCTCCTCCCTCCACGCCGCCGGGCGCCGGGCCCGCCGTACCGTCGAGGAGGCCCGTGAGACGTTCGCGGAGGCCCTCGGCGCGCGCCCCAGCGAGGTGGTCTTCACCTCGGGCGGCACGGAGGCCGACAACCTCGCCGTGAAGGGCCTCTACTGGGCCCGCCGCGACGCCGACCCGGCCAGAACCCGGGTGCTGGCCAGCCCCGTGGAGCACCACGCGGTCCTCGACGCCGTCGAATGGCTCGGCGAACACGAGGGCGCGACCGTCGAATACCTCCCCGTCGACCCCTACGGACGGGTCCTGCCCGGCGCGCTGCGCGAGGCGATCGAACGGAACCCGCTCGATGTGGCCCTCGCCACCGTCATGTGGGCCAACAACGAGATCGGCACGATCCTGCCGGTACCGGAACTGGCCGAGGTGGCGGCGGAGTTCGACATTCCGCTGCACTCCGACGCCGTCCAGGCGTTCGGCCAGACCGCATTGGACTTCGGCGCCTCCGGGCTCGCCGCGATGACCGTCTCCAGCCACAAGATCGGCGGCCCGTACGGAATCGGCGCGCTGCTGCTCGGCCGCGAGTACACCCCCGTGCCCGTGCTGCACGGCGGCGGCCAGGAACGCCATGTCCGCTCGGGCACCCTGGACGTGCCCGCCGTCGCCGCCTTCGCGGTCGCGGGCCGGCTCGCCGCGCAGCGCCGCGAGGCGTTCGCCCGGGAGATCGGCGCCCTGCGGGACGAACTGATCACGGCCGTCCGGTCCGCCGTCCCCGACGCGGTCCTCGGCGGTGACCCCGAGAACCGTCTCGCCGCCAACGCGCACTTCAGCTTCCCCGGCTGCGAGGGCGACTCGCTGCTCCTGCTGCTCGACGCGCAGGGCATCGAGTGCTCGACCGGCTCCGCGTGCACGGCGGGCGTGGCCCAGCCCAGCCATGTCCTGCTGGCCACCGGCAGCGACCCGGACCTGGCCAGGGGCACCCTGCGCTTCTCGCTCGGCCACACGTCCACGGCGGCGGATGTGGCGGCGGTCGCGAAGGCCATCGGCCCGGCGGTCGACCGCGCGCGCAACGCCGGCCTGAGTTGAGCTGAGACGGAGACGGAGACGGCGCCCCGGGCGCTCCCGGGCGCTCCGGTGCGGTCCGTACCGGCGGGGCGTGGGCCCGTAGCGGAGTGGCCCCGTACCGGCGTGGGCCCGTACCGGCGTGGGCCCGTACCGGCGCGGCTCAGGCGCCCTGTGCCGCCGTCGAGCCCGACGGTGAGGGCGAGGGCGAAGGGATCGGCTTCGCCTCCCGCACCAGCTTCAGATAGCGGTCCCAGTCCCAGAGCGGACCCGGGTCCGTGTGGTCCGTCCCCGGGACCTCCACATGGCCGACGATGTGCTCGCGGTCGACGGGTATGCGGTGGCGCCTGCAGATGTCGGCCGTCAGCCGCGCCGACGAGCGGTACATCGCGTCCGTGAACGACTCGGGCTTGTCCACGAAGCCCTCGTGCTCGATACCGATCGAGCGTTCGTTCCAGCTCCTGTTCCCCGCGTGGTACGCCACGTCGAGCTCGCGGATCATCTGCGCGACCTTGCCGTCCGCACCGACCACGTAGTGCGACGCCGCGCCGTGCGCGGGGTCCTGGAAGACCTTCAGCGCCACCTCGTAGCTGCCCTGGACGACATGGACGACGACCCGGTCGATCCGGAAGTCGTCGGGCCGGTCGGCGCGGCGCCAGTTCGCCGAGGAGGCCGCCACCCATTCCGAGGGGGCGTAGTCCAGCTCGCCGTCCTTGCGGGGCTTCCCGACGCCCGGCACCTGCCACCAGAACCGGGCCAGCTCGTCCCGCGCCAGCACGCCCCCGCCGACCACGGTCGCGGCGCCGCCGATCAGCAGGGCTCTGCGGCCGATCTTCTTGCCGTCCCGGGGCGTGGCCGCCCGGCGGCCGCCCCCCGCGCCGCTGCCTGCCGTGCCCTGCTCGTTCTCGCCCATATGATCGTCAACGCATATCCGCGCGACTGTGGTTCCCTCGGGCCGTACCCTGGTTGAGCTATGACTCAGAATTCCCAGCGCCCCCTGCGCGTACTCGCCGCCATGTCGGGCGGCGTGGACTCCGCCGTCGCCGCCGCCCGCGCCGCCGAGGCGGGGCACGACGTCACCGGCGTTCACCTCGCGCTCTCCGCGAACCCGCAGTCCTTCCGTACCGGCGCGCGCGGCTGCTGCACCATCGAGGACTCCCGCGACGCGCGCCGCGCCGCCGATGTGATCGGCATCCCGTTCTACGTGTGGGATCTCGCGGAACGTTTCCGCGAGGACGTCGTCGAGGACTTCGTCGCGGAGTACGAGGCGGGCCGCACCCCCAACCCCTGCCTGCGCTGCAACGAGAAGATCAAGTTCGCCGCGCTGCTCGACAAGGCGCTCGCGCTGGGTTTCGACGCGGTGTGCACGGGCCATTACGCGACGGTCGTCACCGCCGCCGACGGTTCACGCGAGCTGCACCGCGCCAGCGACATGGCCAAGGACCAGTCGTACGTCCTCGGCGTGCTGGACGAGCGCCAGCTCGCCCACGCGATGTTCCCCCTCGGCGACACGCTCACCACCAAGGACGAGATCCGCGCCGAGGCCGAGCGCCGGGGCCTGGCCGTCGCCAAGAAGCCCGACAGCCACGACATCTGCTTCATCGCCGACGGCGACACCCAGGGCTTTCTCGCGGACCGCCTGGGCCGCGCCGAGGGCGACATCGTCGACGAGTCGGGCGCGAAGATCGGCAGCCACGACGGCGCGTTCGGCTTCACCATCGGCCAGCGCAAGGGCCTGCGCATCGGCCACCCGGCCGCCGACGGCAAGCCGCGCTACGTCCTGGACATCTCCCCGGTCGACAACCGCGTCACGGTCGGCCCCGCCGCCTCCCTCGACGTGACCGCCCTCACCGCCCTCAAGCCCCGCTGGTGCGGCACCGCCCCCACCGGCCCCGGCGACTACACCGCCCAGCTCCGGGCGCACGGGGGCGAGACACCGGTCACCGCGGAACTGGTCGACGGCACCCTCCACGTCCGCTTCGACGAGCCGGTCCGCGGCGTGGCCCCCGGCCAGGCGATCGTGCTGTACGACGGCGCCCGCGTCGTCGGCTCGGCGACGATCGCGACGACGGAGCGCCGTACGGGGGCGCTGGCGGGCTGACACGCCCCCGTACCGCCTGCCCCCCGCCGGACGGCCCTCACGCCGCGAAGAACTCCTCCAGCACCGGTGCCAGCACATGCGGCGCCACCTCGTGGGTCTGGCCCGTCAGGGTGCGGTGCCGGCCGCGGGGGAGCGCGCGGGCCGCCGCGCGCGCCGCGTCGCGCACCACCGGGGGGCTCGCGCCGCCGTCCACGACCATCGCGCGGGTGGTGACCGCCGCGAGCCGGCGGACCGGGATCAGCCCCTCGCCCAGCACCTGGTTGTCGTACGCGAGGGTGTGGGCCACCGCCGCCAGGTCCGTCCACAGGGGGGAGCGGCGCATCACCGCGATCGTCGCCGGATGCAGCTCCATGGCGGACAGGAACAGCTCCACCGCGTCGTCCCGCTCCCCGCGCGCCAGCAGCCCCGTCAGCCGCTCCGTGTACGCGGCCTTCGCCGGCAGGGCCGCCGGGTCCGTCGCGTACGGCGGCTCGTACACCGCGAACTGCGTGACCGGCAGACCGGCCGCCACCGCCTCCAGGACCAGCGCGCCGCCCGAGGAGACGCCGTACAGCGCCGCACTGCCCCCCGCCACCGCGAGCAGTGCGGCCAGGTCCTCGACCTCCCGTTCCACGGCGTACGGGGCGCGGTCGCCGCTCGCGCCCCGGCCGCGCCGGTCATAGGTGATCGTCGCGAAGCGCGGCGCCAGCAGCCGGGCCAGCGGCGCCTCCGACTCCGCCGTACTGAAGGCGCCCCCCACCAGAATCACCGGCGGCCCCTCGCCCGACCGCCGGTAAGCGATCGGGGTGCCGTCCCCCGACTTCACCTTGCACACGTTGTCCATGGAGAGTCAGACCGGCGGGCCGTGCCCAACTCATCGCTCCCCGGCGGAAGTTTTTCGCGGAGGTTCCACCGCGGCCTTCTCAGGCGGCCACCACCTCGGTGTCGTAGAAGCAGAAGTGGTCCTTGACCTGGGCTACTTCGGCCTTCGGAGTGGGGTAGGCCCAGACCAGGTCCGGCGCGTCCGGCAGCGACCAGTAGGACGCGTCGCCCTTGAACGGGCAGTGGGTCGTCGTCTCCGAGGGCGTCAGCAGCTCCGTCCTCACGTCCTGGGGCGGCAGGTAGTAGCGGGCCGGGCAGCCGGTCTCGCGCAGCACCAGCGGGGCGCGGCTCTCCGCGAGGACCTGCCCGTCCCGTACGACGCGTACGTGCTCCGTGCCCTGCTCGACCGTGATGCGGTGTCCTGCGCTCATCGTGATCGGTCCCTTCGGGGGTGTCGGTACTCTCCCTGTCGTACAGCAACGGTCCGCACCGCGCTCTTCCCCACACGTACCGTTTGCGTCATGAATATCTGTGTCTTCCTCTCCGCGGCCGACCTCGACGAGCGCTACACCCGCCCCGCCCGTGAATTCGCCGAACTGATCGGCAAGGGCGGCCACACCCTCGTCTGGGGCGGCTCCGACAGCGGGCTGATGAAGGTCGTCGCCGACGGGGTGCAGGAGGGCGGCGGCCGGCTGGTCGGGGTGTCGGTGGACTTCCTCCACGCCGTGGCCCGGCCGAACGCCGACGAGATGGTGATCGCGAAGGACCTCGCCGAGCGCAAGGCGCTGCTGCTCGCCAAGTCCGACGCCGTCGTGGTCATGGTCGGGGGTACGGGGACGCTCGACGAGGCCACCGAGATCCTGGAGCTGAAGAAGCACGGCATGCACCGCCACCCCGTGGTGCTGCTCAACACCGCGGGCTTCTACGACGGGCTGAAGGAGCAGTTCCGGCGGATGGAGGACGAGGGCTTCCTGCCGCTGCCCCTCACCGACCTGGTCTTCTTCGCAGAGGACGGCGTCGGCGCCCTCGCCTACCTGGAGGAGACGCTCGGCGTGCAGTGATCGCCGAGGGCGTGCGGTCACCGGGCCGCGGTGATGCGACGATGACCGCATGGCTACCCATCTCCTCACCGGTGCGGGCTCGGGCATCGGCGCCGCCGTCGCGCGCCGCCTGCACGAACGCGGCGACGACCTGATCCTCTTCGCCCGTGACGCGGGCCGCGCGAAGGAACTCGCGGGCTCCTTTCCCGGCGCCCGCACCCTCGTCGGCGACCTCGCCAACCCCGACCGGCTCTCCTGGGCGCTGGGCCAGCAGGACCTCCCCGACCGGCTCGACTCGCTCCTGCACATCGCGGGCGTCGTCGAGCTGGGCGAGGTCGGGGAGCTGACGCCCAGGACCTGGCACGACCAGCTCACCGTCAACCTGATCTCCCCCGCGGAGCTGACCCGGCTGTTCCTGCCCCAGCTCCGCGTCTCCCACGGGCAGATCGTCTTCGTCAACTCGGGCGCCGGGCTGCGCGCCCACGCCCGGTGGAGCGCGTACGCCGCCTCCAAGCACGGACTGAAGGCGCTGGCCGACGCGGTGCGCGACGAGGAGCGGCCGAACGGCGTCCGGGTCACCTCCGTGTACCCGGGCCGTACGGCCAGCCCCATGCAGGTCAAGGTGCACCAGCAGGAGGGCAGGGAGTACGAGGCGTCCCGCTGGATCGACCCCGAGTCGGTCGCGACGACGATCGTCACCGCGCTCGACCTGCCGCGCGACGCGCAGATCGACGACGTGACCGTACGGCCGGGCCGATGAGCGGACCGATGAGCGGGCCGTCCGAGGGCTCCCGGGCCGACGCCGGGCCCGCCGCCCCCCTCTGGGGGCCCGCCACCGGCGTCGGCTCCATGCCGGGCGGCGACGCGCGCGAGACCGCCCGCGCCGTCACCGGCACCTTCGAGAACTTCCCGTACCTCGCCGAACTCCCCGCGCGCGGCCCCGGCGCCGACATGATCGGCCGTACGGCAGGACTCCTCGCCGAGATCTACGCGCGCGTCGAGCCCAGCGGCTGGCGCATCGGGGACCACCCCGGGCGGGACACCAAGCGGGCCAGATCCTGGCTGGGCGAGGACCTCGACGCGCTGGAGGAGTTCACCCAGGGGTACCAGGGGCCGCTCAAGGTCCAGGTCGTCGGGGTGTGGACGCTCGCCGCCGCCCAGGAGCTGCGCGGGGGCGAGTCCGCCCTCGGCGACCCCGGCGCCTGCCGGGACCTCACCGCGTCCCTGGTGGAGGGCGTGGGCGCGCACCTCGCGGACCTGCGGCGCCGGGTGCCGGGCGCCGTCCCCGTACTCCAGATCGACGAACCGTCCCTCACCGCCGTCCTGCGCGGACAGGTCAGGACCGCCAGCGGCTACCGCACCCACCGGGCGGTGGACCGGCAGGTCGTGGAGGGCGCGCTGCGCGAACTGACGGCGCTCGCGCCGGGGGCGTCGGTCGTGCACTCCTGCGCGCCCGACGTGCCGTTCGCGCTGCTGCGGCGGGCGGGCGCGGCAGCCGTTTCGTTCGATTTCGGCCTGCTCACCGAGCGTGACGAGGAGACGATCGGGGAGGCCGTCGAGGCCGGCACGAAGCTCTTCGCGGGAATCGTGCCGGGCACCGACGGCGCGTTGTCAGACCCTGCCGGTAGCGTCATGGGTGTCAGGACGCTGTGGCGCAGGCTGGGGCTCGATCCGGGGACTCTGACGGAGTCCGTGGTGCTCACGCCGACGTGCGGGCTCGCGGGTGCCTCACCCGCGTACGCGCGCGCCGCGACGGCGCACTGCGTCAGGGCCGCGAGATCCCTCGCGGACAACCCTGAGTGACGGTCCCGGACGACCGGGCCATGGTGATCGGGAGGACGAGACGGTGGCTGGCGAACAGCAGAGTGTGGTGCCCGCGGAGGCACGGGAGCGGCATGCCCTCCTCGCCGAGCAGATCGAGGAGCACCGCTTCCGGTACTACGTGAAGGACCAGCCGATCGTCAGCGACGGCGAGTTCGACCGGCTGCTGCGCGCCCTGGAGGCGCTGGAGGAGACGTACGCGGAGCTGCGCACGCCCGACTCGCCGACACAGAAGGTCGCGGGCGCGTACGAGACGGAGTTCACCGCGGTCCAGCACAGGGAGCGGATGCTCTCCCTCGACAACGCGTTCGACGACGAGGAGTTGGGGGCGTGGGCCGACCGCGTCGCCAAGGACGTGGGCACGCCGGACTTCCACTACCTCTGCGAGCTGAAGGTCGACGGGCTCGCGGTCAACCTGACGTACGAGCACGGCAGGCTGACCCGCGCGGCCACCCGGGGCGACGGCCGGACGGGCGAGGACATCACGCCCAACGTCCGCACGATCGCGGAGATCCCGCACCGCCTCGAAGGGGAGCGCGTCCCCGATCTGGTGGAGATCCGCGGCGAGGTCTACTTCCCGATGGACGCCTTCCAGGAGCTGAACGCCCGTCTGGTGGAGGCCGGCGACAAGCCCTTCGCCAACCCGCGCAACGCGGCGGCGGGTTCGCTGCGCCAGAAGGACCCGAAGGTCACCGCGACGCGACCGCTGCACATGGTGGTGCACGGCATCGGGGCCCGCCAGGGCTTCGACATCGACCGCCTCTCCCACGCCTACGAGCTGCTGCGCGAGTGGGGACTGCCGACCGCCCGCCACAACAAGGTGGTCGGATCGGTCGCCGAGGTCAGGGAGTTCATCGCGTACTTCGGGGAGAACCGCCACTCCGTGGAGCACGAGATCGACGGCGTGGTCGTCAAGCTCGACGAGATCCCGCTCCAGGGCCGGCTGGGCTCCACCTCGCGCGCGCCTCGCTGGGCCATCGCCTGGAAGTACGCGCCGGAGGAGGTCAACACCAAGCTGGTGAACATCCGGGTCGGCGTGGGCCGTACGGGGCGGGTCACCCCCTACGCCCAGGTCGAGCCGGTCACGGTGGCGGGCTCCGAGGTCGAGTTCGCCACCCTGCACAACCAGGACGTGGTGCGGGCCAAGGGCGTGTGGATCGGCGACACGGTCGTGCTGCGCAAGGCCGGTGACGTCATCCCCGAGATCCTCGGCCCGGTCGTCGACCTGCGCCCGGACGACGCGTACGAGTTCGTGATGCCGACCGAGTGCCCCGAGTGCGGGACGCCGCTGCGCGCGATGAAGGAGGGGGACATCGACATCCGGTGTCCCAACGCGCGTACCTGCCCCGCCCAGTTGCGCGAGCGGCTGTTCTACCTCGCGGGCCGCAAGTGCCTGGACATCGAGAACTTCGGCTATGTCGCCGCGGCCGCCCTCACGAAACCGCTGGAACCGGCCATTCCTCCGCTGCTGGACGAGGGCGATCTCTTCGACCTCACCATCGAGCGGCTGCTGCCCATCACGGCGTACGTCCTCGACCAGGACAGCGGTCTGCCCAAGCGGGATCCGAAGACCGGCGAGGAGAAGATCGCCACCGTCTTCGCCAACCAGGCGGGCGAGCCGCGGAAGAACGCCCTCGCGATGCTGGAGAACATCGCGGCGGCCAAGGAGCGTCCGCTCGCCCGGATCATCGCCGGACTCTCCGTGCGCCATGTGGGGCCGGTCGCCTCCGAGGCGCTGGCCAGGGAGTTCCGCTCGATCGACCGTATCGAGGAGGCGACGGAGGCGGAGTTGGCGGACGTCGCCGGCGTCGGGCCGATCATCGCGGCCTCCCTCAAGGAGTGGTTCGCGGTCGACTGGCACCGCGAGATCCTCCGCAAGTGGCGTGCGGCGGGCGTCCGGATGGAGGAGGAGGGCTCGGGCGAGGACGACGGCCCCCGGCCGCTGGAGGGGCTCACGGTCGTGGTGACGGGCACGCTGGAGCAGTACACACGCGATGGCGCGAAAGAGGCGCTGCAGAGCCGTGGAGCGAAGGTGACCGGCTCGGTGTCGAAGAAGACCGCGTTCGTGGTGGTCGGTGAGAACCCCGGGTCGAAGTACGACAAGGCGATGCAGTTGAAGGTGCCGGTCCTGGACGGCGACGGGCTCACCGTCCTGCTCGAACAGGGCCCGGACGCCGCCAAGGAGGTCGCGCTCACCCCCGAGGAACCGGCCGCCACCGGCGAGGAGTCGGCCCCGCCCGCCGGGGGGACCCCGTCCGCATCCGAGGAGGCTCCGGTCCCGCCCGGGGAGTGAGGCGGTCCCGCCCTCGCGGTGCGCGACGTCACACCGTCGATTTCGGGCCGTCAAGCTCACCCGTTCGGCGCATACCAGATGGATAGGGATGGGCCGGTCGCATTCGGGCAACAGATGTAGAGCGCTGCCCGTCGAGGCCTTTCGCGGCCTACTGTTGAGATGTGCGCCTGTCGAACACGGCTCAGTAGTCCGATTCCAGCCGTGTTGCACGACAACGTGCCATCGCGTGGCATCGGCTCCGCCGGCTGTGAGAGGGACGGGAATGAAACCGACCGAGAGCGCCGCCCCGGTCTCACCCCCGCGCGGTTTCGCGGGGTTTGGGGGCATGGTGGTCAGAACGCCCGTTCTGGTGGTGGGACTCGCCGTTGTCGTTCTGGTGACCGGCGTGGTGTGGACACTGCGGGACGGTCACGCGCTGTTCCCCGGCTCCGACGCCGGCTGGGCGCTGGCCGTCCTCACCGGCGTCATCGTCGGCCATCTCGTCGCGCTCGGCCGCGACCGCTGGTGGGGCGGGACGGGCTCCGGCGCGGCCCTCACCCTCGCCGTGCTGCTGCTGTACGGGTGGGTCGCGGCCGGACTGGTCAGCCTGGCCGTCGTCGTCCTGGTCGGCGTGGCCCGCAGACACCGCTGGCGCCAGGGCGTCCTGCACGGCGCGGCCGACCTGCTGGGGACCGGGGCCGCCGCGCTCGCCCTGGCGGTGTTCGGTGTGGTCCCCACCGTCGAGCATCCCTGGCAGCCGCTCGACTGGACCGTCGGTGACGTTCCGGAGATCGTGCTCGCGGCGGGCGCCCAGCTCGTCGTCACCCGGCTGCTGCTCTGGTACGCGCTGGCGCCGCAGGGCGCCGGGCTGCCCGCCGCCGGACGCACGGCCCTCTACCGGCAGGGGCTCGTCGCCGTCGCCCTGCTCGGCATCGCCCCGCTGATCTGCGTCGTGGCGATGTCGCAGCCGGTGCTCCTGCCGCTCTTCGCGATCCCGCTGATCGCCCTCGACTCCACGCTCTGGATCGCCAGGGCGCGCGCCGAGGAACAGCTCCGCGATCCGCTCACCAAACTCCCCAACCGCCAGTGGCTGCTGGAGCGCACCTGGTCGGCACTGGAGGAGGCGGAGGGCCAGGGCGCCAGAGCGGCGCTGGTCCTGATCGACCTGGACCGGTTCCGTTCCGTCAACGACACACTCGGCCACATGGCGGGGGACCGGCTGCTGTTGCAGATAGCGGACCGGCTGAGGCTGGCCCTGCCGCGCGGGGCCGAGGCCGCGCGGCTCGGCGGCGACGAGTTCGCCGTACTGCTCCCGACGTGCGACTCCACCACGAGCGCGCAGCGCGTCGCCCGCCATCTCGTGGCGGACCTCTCCTCGTCGCTGGACCTCGACGGCCTCACCCTCGTCCTGGAGGCCAGCGCCGGCGTCGCCGTCTACCCGGAGCACGCGCTGGACGCGGAGGGGCTGCTCCAGCGGGCGGACGTCGCCATGTACCAGGCGAAGCGGGACCGTACGGGCGTGGAGGTGTACGAGTCCAAGCGGGACTCCAACACCCCCGACCGCCTCGGTCTCCTGGGCGATCTGCGCCGCGCGCTGGACGCGCGGGAGGTGGAGCTGCACTACCAGCCGAAGGTCCGGTTCGACGGCCAGGTCGCCGGTCTGGAGGCGCTGGTGCGCTGGGTGCACCCCGAGCGCGGCCGTGTCCCTCCGGACGAGTTCATCGCGATCGCCGAGTCCTCCGGTCTGATGCCTCACCTCACGGAGTACGTACTGGACACCGCTCTCGCTCAGGTCGCCCGCTGGCGATCCCAGGGACTGATGGTGCCGGTCGCCGTCAATGTCTCGCCGCGGGACGTGCACACGCCCGGGTTCGCGGGCGCGGTGGCGGCGCGGCTGGCCCGGCACGGAGTCCCGGCCGGCTCCCTCCAGTTGGAGATAACGGAACACGTCCTGCTGGAGGATCCCCAGCGCGCCGCCGACACCCTCGCCGGTCTCACCGGGCACGGGGTGAAGATGTCGCTGGACGACTTCGGCACGGGGTACTCCTCGCTGGTCCATCTCCGGCGGCTGCCGGTGAGCGAGCTGAAGATCGACCGTTCCTTCGTGGCCCGGCTCGCGGTCGACACCGAGGACGCCGAGATCGTGCGCTGCACGGTCGACCTGGCGCACTCCCTGGGCCTGCTGGTCGTCGCGGAGGGCGTCGAGGACGACGAGACCTGGGAGCGGCTGCGGGACCTGGGCTGCGACGCCGTACAGGGCTGGCTGGTGGCCGCGGCGATGCCGCCCCACGAGGCGACGGCCTGGCTGCTGGCCAGGGGCGAGCACGGCTGGCAGCGCCCGGCCGAGCTGAAGGCGGCGCGGGCCCGGGAACAGTCGGGCCAGGCGGTGACGTGAGCGGCGAGGGCGTGTTCCGGACGTAGCGCCGTCCGCCCGCGGGCCGGGCGGGACCTCCGAAACACGCCCTGGGCGGCACGGCGGTGGGGGGGGCGCCCGCCCCCCCGCGCGCGCGCGCGGTGGTGGGGGGGGGGGGGCCCCCC
>NZ_JBHZDA010000056.1:0-5454 GCF_042755665.1 Streptomyces sp. NPDC059142 | reverse complement strand
CCCCGGTCCCCGGGGCGCCCGGCCGTTTCGTGAGCAGGGGTGCCCGCCCCATAGGATTGGGTGAAAACCAATCACACTCACCCCTGAGGATCGCTGCATGCCTGGCATCACGCGCGAGGAGGTCGCCCACCTCGCCCGGCTGGCGCGTCTGGAGCTGAAGGCCGAAGAGCTCGACCACTTCGCCGGACAGCTCGACGACATCATCGGCGCGGTCGCCCGCGTATCCGAGGTAGCCGACCAAGACGTACCGCCGACCTCCCACCCGCTGCCGCTGACCAATGTCATGCGCGCGGACGAGGTCCGCCCGTCGCTCACCCCCGAGCAGGCGCTTTCCGGCGCCCCTGCCCAGGAGCAGCAGCGTTTCAAGGTGCCGCAGATCCTGGGGGAGGACTAAACAGCCATGACCGACACCGTCAAGACGGACATCATCAAGCTCACCGCCGCCGAGATCGCCGCGAGGATCGCCTCCGGTGACCTCACGGCCGTCGAGGTCACCGAGGCGCACCTCGCGCGCATCGAGGCCGTCGACGAGAAGGTGCACGCCTTCCTGTACGTCGACCGCGAGGGCGCGCTCGCCCAGGCCCGCGCCGTGGACGCGAAGCGGGCGGCGGGCGAGAAGCTCGGCCCGCTGGCCGGCGTCCCCGTCGCGCTCAAGGACATCTTCACCACCGAGGGGATCCCGACGACCGTCGGTTCCAAGATCCTCGAAGGCTGGCTCCCGCCGTACGACGCGACGCTCACCAAGAAGCTCAGGGCCGCGGATGTCGTGATCATCGGCAAGACCAACATGGACGAGTTCGCCATGGGGTCCTCCACGGAGAACAGCGCGTACGGCCCCACCGGCAACCCCTGGGACCTCACCAAGATCCCCGGCGGCTCCGGCGGCGGCTCGTCCGCCTCGCTCGCCTCCTACCAGGCGCCGCTGGCCATCGGCACCGACACCGGCGGCTCCATCCGCCAGCCCGCCGCCCTCACCGGCACGGTCGGTGTGAAGCCGACGTACGGCGCCGTCTCCCGCTACGGCATGGTCGCCTTCTCGTCCTCCCTCGACCAGGGCGGCCCCTGCGCCCGTACGGTCCTGGACACCGCGCTGCTGCACGAGGTCATCGCGGGCCACGACCCCCTCGACTCGACCTCCATCGACGCGCCGGTCCCGCCGGTCGTCGAGGCCGCGCGCAACGGCTCGGTGGCCGGGATGCGCGTCGGTGTCGTCCGCCAGTTCCGCGGCGAGGGGTACCAGGCCGGCGTCCTCCAGCGCTTCGACGAGTCCGTCGAGCTGCTGAAGGAGCTGGGCGCCGAGATCGTGGAGCTGGACTGCCCGTCCTTCGACCTCAGCCTCGCCGCGTACTACCTGATCGCGCCGTCCGAGTGCTCCTCGAACCTCGCGCGCTTCGACGCCATGCGCTACGGACTGCGCGTCGGCGACGACGGCACGCGCTCCGCCGAGGACGTCACCGCGCTGACCCGCGAGGCCGGCTTCGGCGACGAGGTCAAGCGCCGCGTCATCCTGGGCACGTACGCGCTCAGCTCCGGCTACTACGACGCGTACTACGGCTCGGCCCAGAAGGTCCGCACGCTCATCACCCGGGACTTCGAGAAGGCCTTCGAGCAGGTCGACGTGATCGTCTCCCCGACGTCGCCGACCACCGCCTTCGGGATCGGCGAGCGCACCGACGACCCGATGGCGATGTACCTCGCGGACCTGTGCACCATCCCCGTCAACATGGCGGGCAACGCGGCCATGTCGCTGCCCTGCGGCCTCGCGCCGGAGGACGGTCTCCCGGTCGGTCTGCAGATCGTCGCCCCCGCCATGAAGGACGACCGGCTCTACACGGTCGGTGCCGCCGTCGAAGCGGCCTTCGTGGAAAGGTGGGGACACCCGTTGCTGGAGGAGGCACCGTCACTGTGAGCAGTGCAATGAGCAAGGCCAAGGGCTTCAAGAAGTCCAAGACCGGTACGTACCTGTCCATCGGCAGCACCGCGCTCGGCGCCTTCGGCGTCGTGAAGCAGGCCAAGCTGGCCCGCAAGGAGAACGACACGCTCCGGCTGGTCGACGCGGCGGTCTCCGCGGTGGCCATCGTCACGGGCCTGGCGATCCTGTACCGCGAGTTGAAGCGCCTGGGCGACGACGACGTCCTGCTGGGCTGACCGCACGGGCACCGGGGCCTTCACCGGCCCCGGCGCCCGTACTCCACACCATGGAAGGGGGTGACACGCATGATCACCCGTATCGAGCTGGAAGGATTCAGGTCCTTCCGTGACTGCGCCGTCGACCTGTCCCCCTTCACGGTGCTGGTCGGACAGAACGGCTCGGGCAAGACCAACCTCCTGGAGGCGGTCGACCTCGTCGCGCGGCTGACGACCGAGACATTCACCTGGTGGGGAGAGGGCGAGGCGCTCCACTGGGCCGCTGACCTGCGCCCCGGCGGTGAGCTGCGGGGCCGCGTCGTCGACCTCTTCCACCGGTACGGTGACGGCACGGCCGCCGACCGGATCTCCCTCGTGCTGTGCTTTCTCCAGTACGACGCCGCCCAGGGCATGCGGCACCTCCGACTCGCCCTCGACATCGTCCGGGAGGGCGGGACGTCCCGTCCCGAGGCCCGGGGGACGCTCACCCTGCTGCCCGAGGCCCCCGACCGATGGGGGCTGACCCGCGAACAGCAGGCGCAGATCCGGCGCAACGCCGAGGGCGGCCCTTCCTTCCTGCGCTCCAGCCCCGGCTTCCGCTGGCACCGGCTGGTACCGGTCGCCGACGTGGCACGCCAGGACGCCGATCTCCATGACGACGACCACATGGCCCGTGACGCGCACAACCTCTCCGCCGTGCTGGGGCGTCTGCTCCGTGGCGAAGGCGAAGCCGCCCGTGAGGCCCTGCTGCTGAAGGCCGACGCCGTCGCCGTGCTGCCGGGGCTGACGGATCTCCGCTCGGCCTCCGACGTGGACAAGGGGGTGTGGGAACTGGAACTGGTCTACCGGGACGCGGCACCCACCCCGGCCAGGCTGGCCTCCGACGGCACCCTGCACGTCCTGTCGGTGCTCGTGGCGGCCCACGACAGGAGCGGGGCGGGTACCTCCGTGCCCGCCCGCCATGCGCGCACCGTCAACGAGTGCTCCACGCTGATGATCGAGGACGTCGAGAACGGGCTCCACCCCGGCCAGGTCAAGGAGCTGGTACGACGGCTGCGCCGCCACACCGGACCGGCCACGCTCCAGCAGATCGTCGTCACCACCCACTCACCGGTCGTGCTCGCCGCCGTGTACCCCGACCACCCCGGCGACGTGCTCTTCGTCGACACCGTGACGCGGGTCGGCGGCGGCGAGACACCGTCACGGCACAGCAGGATCCGGCCCCTGGCCGAATCGGGGGAGCGGGGCACGTACGTCCCCGCCCGGGAGGCACGCCAGTATCTGGAGACCGCCCAGGCAGGCAGCCGGTGAGCCGGTACCTGACGGTCGGCCTGCTCGCGGAGGGCCCGGAGGACGAGATCTTCCTCGGCACCGTCGCCGTACGACAGCTCAAGGAGCTGGCGGCGGCCCACAGCGAACCCTTCGACGTGAGCGACACCCCCCTGCGCGGCCGGTACAGCACCGCGCGCACCGCCCACGAACAGATCTGCGCCGAGGTGACGGACCTCGCCCGCGACTGTGACCTGCTGCTCATCCACAACGACCACCGTGAGCGAAGCAAGATCGACAAAATCCGCCAGGACGTCGCGCCGCCCTCCCATTGCCGTATCGTCGGAGTGGTCCCCGTACGCGAGACGGAGGCATGGCTGCTCGCCGACGGTCCACTCCTCGGTTCGCTGCCGGGAGCGGTGTCGGCGCACATCCCCGCCGGCGCGCGGGATGTCGAGAAGGCCGCGGACCCCAAGGCTCTGCTCTCCCGCGTCCTGCCCGGGGGCGACAGCCGGGAACTGGCCGAGTTCCTCGGCGAACGTGTTGATCTGGACCGTCTCCGGACCCTCCCCGCGTACCAGATGTGGTGCGCCGAACTGACGGCTTCCTTGAAGGAGTTGCGTTTTCTGTGACCGCCACGATGAGCCTGGTGCCTTTCGAGGAGGCCCTCGCCACGTACGACCCCGTCATGGGCCTGGAGGTCCACGTCGAGCTCGGCACCAGGACCAAGATGTTCTGCGGCTGCTCGACCGAGCTGGGCGCCGCGCCCAACTCGCAGACCTGCCCGACCTGTCTGGGCATGCCGGGGTCGCTCCCGGTCGTCAACGCGATCGGCGTCGAGTCCGCCATCAAGATCGGGCTCGCGCTCAACTGCGAGATCGCCGAGTGGTGCCGCTTCGCCCGGAAGAACTACTTCTACCCGGACATGCCGAAGAACTTCCAGACCTCCCAGTACGACGAGCCGATCGCCTTCAACGGCTATCTGGACGTCCAACTGGAGGACGGCGAGATCTTCCGCGTGCAGATCGAGCGCGCCCACATGGAGGAGGACACCGGCAAGTCGACGCACGTCGGCGGGGCCACGGGCCGGATCCACGGCGCGTCCCACTCGCTGCTCGACTACAACCGCGCCGGCATCCCGCTCATCGAGATCGTCACCAAGCCCATCGAGGGCGCCGGCGCGCGCGCCCCCGAGGTCGCCAAGGCGTACGTCGCCGAGCTGCGCGAGCTGATCAAGGCGCTCGGCGTCTCCGAGGCCCGCATGGAGATGGGCCAGATGCGGTGCGACGTGAACCTGTCGCTGCGTCCGAACGGCCGCGAGGAGTTCGGCACCCGCTCCGAGACCAAGAACGTCAACTCGCTGCGCAGCGTCGAGCGCGCCGCCCGCTTCGAGATCCAGCGCCACGCCGCGGTGCTGAACAGCGGCGGCACCATCCTCCAGGAGACCCGGCACTTCCACGAGGAGGACGGCTCCACCACCTCCGGCCGGATCAAGGACAACGCCGAGGACTACCGGTACTTCCCGGAGCCCGACCTCGTCCCCGTCGCGCCGGCCCGCGCCTGGGTGGAGGAGCTGCGCGCCACGCTGCCCGAGCCGCCGCGCGTCCGCCGCAACCGGCTCCGCGAGGAGTGGGGCGTCTCCGAGCACGACATGCAGTCGATTCTCAACGCGGGCGCGATCGAGCCGATCGTCGCCACGATCGCCGTCGGCGCCCCGGCCGACCAGGCGCGCAAGTGGTGGATGGGCGAGCTGGCCCGTAACGCCAACGAGTCCGGCCGCGCCCTGGACGAGCTGCCCATCACGCCCGAGCAGGTCGCCCGGGTCGCCGCGCTCGTCGCCTCCGGTGACCTCAACGACAAGCTGGCCCGCCAGGTGATCGAGGGCGTGCTCGCGGGCGAGGGCGACCCGGACACCGTCGTCGAGAAGCGCGGCCTCAAGGTCGTCTCCGACGACAGCGCGCTCGGCACCGCCGTGGACGAGGCTATAGCTTCAAACGCCGACGTCGCCGACACGATCCGCGCCGGCAAGGTAGGGTCGGCAGGCGCCCTGGTCGGCGC